>DASSFT010000468.1:0-3226 GCA_035694045.1 Chitinophagaceae bacterium | reverse complement strand
GGTTGACGAGAGTTGCGGCATTGGTCCAGGTATAACTTGTACCGATCGTAATGCTTGCATTCAACGCCTGCGATTTACCATAGCATATTGCTGATGTATCCGGGTTAATGTTAGCACGAGGAAAAGGAACATTGATAAAATTGATCGTGGCAATATCGCTGGTATCAGGCGGACATACACCACTCTTTACAATAGTCCGGTAATAAGTAGTCTGGTTGATACCATTTACACTATACGAAGTCGATGTATTGGCCGGGCTGAAATTATTCCAGTTAGTATTGTCATTCGAAATCTGCCAGTTTAATACCGAACCTGTATTCCCAGTAAGGGAAAGCAGGCTGTTTTGATTTTGACCCAAACAAAAACTTCGGCTGGCAGGATCCAGTAATCCTCCAACACTTTTTGGGTCCACCGTAACGATGGCGGCAGCACTTGTATCAAGCTTGCAGGAAGGTCCGTTTTGTACCAATGCCCGGAACTGTGTCGTCGCAGTAAGGTCTGAAGCGGTATAACTGGGCGTGGAATTGGGTATAGTTGTCCAACTGGTACCATTAGTTGATGAGATCCAATTAATGACATTACCGGTTTGGCCGTTAAGGTTGAGCAATGTGTTATTGGTCCCCGAGCAAACGGTGTTGTTGCTTAACACCTGCCCCGGAACGGTTGGAGGAGTAACGGCTATTGTTAGCGTATCCTTCAAATTAGCGCAACTGTTTATTTCATTGATCGTGATATTACCACCGGTGTTCCCGGCGGTCACGTTGATGATGTTTGTGGTGGCACCTGAATTTATTGTCCATCCTGCGGGAACAGTCCAGTTGTATGTCCCGCCCGCCAAAGCAGGTACCTGGTAAGTAAAGTTGCTGCCGATACAGGCCACAGGGGTACCGGTGATCTCGAGACCCGCGCAGGTATTGCGCAATGCTACATATGCGTAAGCGAAATGCGCACCGGGTGCACAGTTATCTGCTTCAAAGGTCAGGGTTACCTGTTGACCACGATAAGGAGAAAGATCAAAAGTGACTTCGGTCCATCCTTTGGTCCATACATCCTGTAACAACGTGCCTGCATTGCCGCCCGTTCCGGCATGGGATAAAAACATGACCGGGCTAAGCGTAAAACCATTGGCTAAGGCTGTAGCTGTATCCAGGGTAGCACCGGTAGAGCCGCTTCCCCCGCCTCCGCCACCTGCATTATTGAATGTGGGCAGGTAATACTGCGGCGACGCACAGGTGATAACGCTATCTGCAGTATTCAATATCGCTTTAAACAGCGGTTGTTCGTTTGAATTATGTGTTCCATTTTCCAGCACCATTGCATAAGCATAAGTCATCGTGTATGGAACGGTGACCGGTCCGGCCGGCACATTGATCGTATAAGTGATAGCTCTGGTAAATCCACCCGGGTTGGGAGAAGAGGAATGAAGATCCCAGGATGTGGCAGGTGAACCGATCTTTACAGAGTAGCTATAAGAATATCCATTAATCGTTGGAATGACCGGGAAGTTCCCGTAGAGGTCATTAGAATTTGTGGTCAAAACCTGGATGCCGATAGCCCCGATGGTGAATTCCTGGATAGATGTAATTCCAGCATTCGGTGCCGGATAGGTTTGGGTGGATCCATTCACTAACCCTGTTTTTGCTGCCCAGGAAGAAATATTTCCCGCTGCGAAATTGATGTTGGCGGGACAGGTCTGGTTTTGAGAAAAACAGGGAAGCATGAAAATAGCCATCAACGCGGTGGTCCATACTTTCTTCACTCCGTAATACATAAGCATATGTGGCTTGTAAGCTTCCATAGTTTAGAGTAAATCAGTACGAAATTAGCTGCCCATTACGTAGTTTTTAGGAAAAAAAGGCAAAAACATTAGATTTTTTGCCAGAAGGGTGCAGGTAATCGGGATTTTCTGAAGTATAAAAACGAGTGGGATCCCTTTTTATTTCAAAATTGCCCTATTTCGGTGCTTTTTGAGTCAAATAAAAATGCCCTCATTTACCTATTTTTGCACCCCATTGCCTTGTAGTATAATGGTAGTACGACAGATTCTGGCTCTGTATGTCAGGGTTCGAATCCTTGCAAGGCAACAGGTCAGATCGAAAGCCGCCTTAAAGCGGCTTTTTTTATTTCTAGCGGGTCTTTTTTATTTATTTATCCGTTGAATGCAGACCGCCAGGCTTTTCCTCCAATCCTTCAGCTCAATTCCGAACGTTTGCTGGATTTTTGTTTTATCCAACACGGAATATGCAGGGCGCTTTGCCGGTGTCGGATATTCTGAGGTTGGAATAGGGTTCACCTTACACTTGCTGCCGGAAAGCTCTTTGATGGCAAGGGCGAAATCGTACCAGGAGAGGATGCCCTCGTTACTAAAATGGAAAATGGAGGAGTCGATAGTCGTTAGTTGATAGGCGTTAGTAGTGAGTGTTCCGATAATTTGGAGAATGGCTTCGGCGAGATCGGCGGCGTAGGTAGGGGAACCTGTTTGGTCATTGACTACGTTGATCTCCTCTTTATCATGCATCAGCCTGAGCATGGTCTTTACAAAGTTCTTTCCGAATTCTGAATATATCCATGAACTGCGGATGATGATCGTTTCAGGATTTGCCTCGATCGCCTGCTTCTCCCCTTCCAGCTTTGATTCGCCATAAACACTCTGTGGGTTCGTGGCCGACTCTTCGGCATAGGGAGTATCAGCAGCGCCATCAAAAACGTAATCCGTAGATATATGAATAAAGCGGCAATTATATTCTTTACTGGCCTTCGCCAGCGATCCCACCGCTTCACCGTTGATCTTAAACGCCAGGTCCCTTTCGGATTCGGCGTTGTCAACAGCCGTATAAGCCGCGCAGTTTATACAATAATCGGGGTGATAGGATTCAAAAGCCTTTTTTATCCGCGCGGGCTGATCAATGGGCAGTTCGTCTTTTGACAAAAAAATAAATTCATATTGCCGGTTGCGGGGTGCGAGTTCCTGCAACTCCCGTCCCAATTGACCATTAGCGCCGGTTACGAGAATCTTACCACCGGCCGCCGGAGCCGGGTTATCAGGATGAGGTGTCATTAGTTATGTATGCAGTTATGTATGCCTTTTTAAAAGACGAAGTTATTTTTGCTGTCGGCCAGTGCCGGAAGCATCCGGTCTTTTTCTGAAATGATGGCCTGGTCAGCCGGGATTTTCCAGTCTATTTTCAGCGCCGGGTCGTCGAAGCGTATGCCCCCTTCGCTTTCT
>DASSFT010000467.1:0-9142 GCA_035694045.1 Chitinophagaceae bacterium | reverse complement strand
TATACTGGCCACGGCCAGTGCATGCTGGCTATGACGACCGAGGAAAATATTGTTGGTAATAAAATTTACCTGCGGTACCAGGATGGCAAGACTTATCGGCAAAGCGATCCTGAAGATCTGCCGGTTGCTGATCTCTACCTGTAAACTATGTGTCGCTGCTCCTGCCATAGACAAAAAAGTGTGCAAAGCTAGCGCTGATTGTACGTATTTTAAAAACGATTTTGTAAGCGGATCGGCCTGGGGGTCTTTAGTTCGTTACCCAATAAAATCTATCTGGCCTACAAAGGCGAATCGGTGTTATTTTTGCGGGTAATCAACAAACAGTGAAACAACTTTTTCATATCAAGGGGACGCAATCTCACAATGCGGCAGAAGATGTTTTGTCGTTGAGAATAGGGCAAAAGCATTTCAGTTTTGCCATCACGGATAAAAGTGGCAGGGAATTACGTTCGCTGGGCTATTACAGCAATGAGGATATAAATGCAGAGACGCTGGGCTCAGTTTACGCTAAACACCCGGAACTGTATCATTCATTTCATGCGGTACAGTTGTGTTATGACTATCCCGACAGCTTGTTGGTACCCGAAGGATATCAGCCCGAAGATTCAGGAATTTTGTTGAGCACAGTCTATGGCAGTCATTCCAGGACCTCGATCATTACGGAAGCTGTCGACGAACGAAAATTGCACAATGTATATGCAGTGCCTGCTGATGTGCGGGAATGGGTAACTAAGTTGTTCCCGGCCTGTAGTTACCAGCATCACTATACCATGGCGATAAAGATGATGCCGGATGATTCTGCCGACCATCTCCTGATCGATTTCACGCCAGCTGAATTTTCTTTTATTGTTTTGAAAGAAAACAAGATTCTTATCGCTCAAACACTGTCCTATACAACCCCTGAGGATATCCTCTACTATTTACTAAAGACCTGCAACCAGTTCTCTTTGTCCCGTGACGAGGTACAGCTATACATTTCGGGCATGATTGAAAAGGAATCGCAACTTTACCGGGAGCTATACCTTTATTTTATGAATGTATCGTTCCGGGATCCCTCCTGGACATTTTCACCGGGAGATGAAAATAGAGAATATCCAGCCCATTTCTTTACCACTCTTAATGACCTGGCACAATGCGCATCATAGGCGGTGAATATGGCGGAAGAAAATTCAACCCGCCAGCCAGCATGCCTCACACAAGGCCGACAACCGATATCGCCAAGGAAGGATTATTTAATATACTTCAGAATAACCTCGAAGTTGAAGAGCTAAAGACACTGGATCTATTTGGTGGAACGGGTAATATCAGCTACGAACTGGCTTCCAGGGGAGCGAAGGAATTGACGATTGTCGAGAAAGACCCTGCTATGTATGAATTCATCAAAAAGACCTCGCAGCAATTGAAAATAGAAAACCTCAGGGCAGTAAAGATGGATGTGTTCAAATTTATCCAGCAGTGCACGGATAAATTTGATTTTATTTTCGCCGGGCCACCTTATGCCCTGGCGAATATCGATGACTTGCCAAGACTGGTTTTTGAAAAGCAATTACTCAACCCCGGGGCATGGTTGGTGTTGGAGCATACGCCAAGGAACAGTTATAAGAGTTTTACCGGCTATGCTACCGAGCGGAACTATGGGACTACCGTCTTTTCGATTTTTGTAGCACCCGGGAGATTTGGTGATGTCCGTGGCAAATCGAGCGAAGAGTAGCAGCAGATTCTTTAAAAACGGATACATGTTAAAAAAAGAAGCAAGGAAAACATATAAGAATAAACGGGCGGAATTATCGGAACCGGAAAGATCAAAATTGGATGACCTGATGCTGATTCAATTTCAAACGGTGGACCTTCCATTTATCCAGTCACTACTTTCTTATTGGCCCATCGAGGAGAATAACGAACCCAATACCCATCTTTTCACCGAGTTTCTAAAATTCAGGAACCCGGAAATGAAAGTTTGTTACCCGGTATCGGATTTCAACAATATGATTATGGAAGCCGTTGCAACCGACATTGATACGCCCTTTGAGAAAGCTAACCTGAACATACATGAACCTGTGGGCGGCTTAAGGGTACCGGTCACGGAAATAGAAATGGTCTTTGTGCCATTGCTGGCTTTCGATAAAAACGGGTACAGGGTGGGTTATGGAAAGGGTTTCTATGATATCTATCTCGCTCAATGCGCGGATGACTGCATCAAGGTTGGCTTTTGTTATTTCGAACCGCTCGATTCAATCGATGACAGCAATGAATTTGACGTACCTTTAGATCTTTGTATAACACCGCAAAACGTGTATGTCTTCTAGTTATTTTCTTAAAACCTTCCGCATTATTTTATTTCCCTTTGCGTTGTTATACTGGCTTATCATCGCGATACGCAATTTTCTTTATAATGTCCGGGTATTTAAATCGTCTTCCTTCGGTCTTCCGTTGATCTGCGTGGGTAATTTGTCAGTGGGCGGAACGGGCAAATCGCCAATGGTAGAATATCTTGTTGGACTATTGAAAGATAAATTCCCGGTAGCTACTCTTAGTCGTGGGTATAAACGAAAAACAAAAGGCTATACGCTGGCAAATCAGAATACGACAGCACTGGAGATCGGTGACGAGCCAATGCTATTTCATTTGAAATTCCCGGAAATACCGGTTGCCGTGGGCGAAGAGCGCCTGGATGCGATTTCCCAACTGCTGCATGATAAGCCGGATACACGGGTCATCATCCTGGATGATGCATTCCAGCACCGCGCTATAAAAGCCGGGCTGAATATCCTGTTGACGGATTATAATAATTTATTCACCCGCGATTTTTACTTGCCCACTGGTGACCTGCGGGACCAGAAATCATCCTACAAAAGGGCTGAAATAATTGTGGTGACCAAGTGCGATCCTTCTCTAAGCCACGATGACAGGGAAAGAATCATCCGGGAGATTGGACCACGACCGGGTCAGTCAGTGTTTTTTACCGCAATTCGATATGGGGACATTTATCATATTCATACAAAAAAGAACTACCAACAGGCAGATACTACCGAAGTGTTGCTCGTTACGGGCATCGCTAATCCCAAACCGCTGATGAAGATGCTCGAAGAAAGCTGCAATGGGTATAGCATGCTGCAGTACCCCGATCATCATATCTTCACAATTGATGATCTGAAAGAAATAAAGAAAAAACTGAATCACCTGGCAGCCCAGGATAAAATTGTGCTGACAACTGAAAAGGATGCGGTACGCCTGGTAAAATTTGATACCCAGTTAACGGACCTACCTTTGTATGTAATACCGGTCAGGCATGATTTTTTATTTGGTGAGGAGGCAAAATTCAATGAGCTTGTCACCAGTTTCATCCTGAACTTCAGGCAAACAGAATAAAATTCAATATGGGAAGAAAAAACGCGAAGAAAGTAAAGCATAAGACTAATACAGGCGCTGGAAAAACATTCAAGGGCAATCTCGATGTCACCCGTTCGGGGATGGGATTCGTTATCGTACCCGATTTGAAAATGGACATCATTGTCCGGCCGGGAGATTTCAATACCGCATTACATGGCGATACCGTCCTGGCAAAAGTAAAAAATACAGGCAATGGGCGGCGTATGCAGGGTGAGGTCGTCGAAGTGCTACAACGAAAAAGAACGGAGTTCATCGGCCACATTGAATTAAGCGACGATTTTGCGTTTTTTGTTCCGGATATGGAGAAGCCCATGCCGGACCTGTACATTCCGCTTTCCAGTCTCAACCAGGCAAAGGACAAGGACCGGGTAGTAGCCCGCCTCGTAAAATGGCAAAAAGGAGACAAGCGTCCCGTGGGTGAAGTGGTAGAGATCCTCGATGTAGAGAATAGCAATGATGCAGCCATGAAAGAGATCCTGCTTGAAAATGGGTTTCCGCTGGAGTTCCCGGACGATGCATTGGAAGTAGCTGCCCGGATACCGGACACGATCCCCGAATCGGAGATAAAGAGAAGAAAAGATGTTCGCGAGATCCTTACATTCACGATCGACCCGATCGACGCAAAGGATTTTGACGACGCTATCTCTATACGACATTTAAAAAATGGTAACTATGAGATCGGGGTGCATATCGCGGATGTCAGTCATTATGTGGAAGCTGAAACACCACTGGATAAAGCCGCTTATCAAAAAGCCACATCCGTTTATTTACCTGACAGGGTCAATCCCATGTTACCTGAACATATTTCCAACGTTCTCTGCTCGCTTCGTCCTGAAGAGGATAAACTGACCTTTTCTGCTATATTCCAGGTATCGCCAAAGGCGGAAATAAAACAATACTGGCTGGGCAAAACGATTATTCATTCAAATCATCGTTTTACCTATGAAGAAGTGCAGGCAATCATTGAATCGGGCGATGGCCTCTATAAAGACGAAATCCTTTTGCTGAATGACCTGGCACAGCGGCTACGGAAAAGAAGATTTAATAAAGGCGCGATTAATTTCTCGTCAACCGAAGTCAGGTTTAAGCTGGATGAAAAAGGCGACCCGATCGGCATCATGATAAAAGAAAGCAAAGAATCCCACCAACTGATCGAAGAGTTTATGCTGCTGGCCAACCGCTACGTGGCTGAAAATATTTCAAAGCTCAAGGTGAAAGGCAAACCCGTGCCCTTTCCCTACCGGGTGCATGATGATCCCGACGAGGAAAAACTGATACCGTTTGTAGCATTTGCAAAAAAATTCGGTCATTCGTTTGATACTTCATCGCCGGAGACGATCGCTTCCTCCTTTAACCAGTTACTTAAAGATGTGCATGGACGCCCGGAACAGCATGTACTCGAACAACTCGGCATACGAACCATGGCCAAGGCAAAATATACAACGGAGAATGTGGGCCATTATGGGTTGGGCTTTGAACATTATTGTCATTTTACTTCGCCGATCAGGCGTTACCCCGATATTATCGCACACCGGATTTTGCAGCAGGCATTGGACAATAATATCGTTACGGACAAAAAACTGGAGGATCAATGCAAGCATTCCAGTGAACGGGAAAGAG
This sequence comes from Chitinophagaceae bacterium, assembly GCA_035694045.1. Lineage (GTDB taxonomy): Bacteria > Bacteroidota > Bacteroidia > Chitinophagales > Chitinophagaceae > VBAT01. The sequence continues at coordinate 4,132 of DASSFT010000467.1, read as the reverse complement.
CGGCCATGGAAGCAGAAAGGGCCGCCAATAAATACAAACAGGTTCAATACATGAAAAATTACCTGGGCGAGGAGTTTGAAGGTGTGATCAGTGGCGTGGCAAGCTTTGGGTTTTGGGTAGAAACAATAGAACATAAATGTGAAGGCCTGGTAAGTGTAAACAGTCTCCTTGAGTATGACGAGTTCAGGCACATAGAATCCGATTATTGCCTGGCAGGACAACGCAGCGGAAAGAAATTCCGGATGGGTGATAAGGTCTGGATAAAAGTTGTTGCCGCCAATCTTACGAAACGGCAGCTGGACTATGAGTGGGTGGTAGCAGGAGAAATTGGAAAGGCAAACGAAGAATTGAAACTGGAAAAAAGAAAGAAGAAAAAGAAACATTGATGTGACTTCGTTTTTTTACCGCAACTAGCGAAGTCTTTAATTATTTCGATAAAGAGTTATCTTGGCCCATGCAATCATTTGAAACATTATCGACTCAATTTGCACGACATTTCGATCAACCTCATTTTCCCGCAGAACCTGCTTCGCTATACCAGCCGAATGATTATTTTTTAAAATTGGGCGGAAAACGAATACGACCGGTACTCTGCCTGATGGGTAATGAATTATTTGACGACATAAAAGAAGATACCTGGAAAGTTTCGGCTGCCATTGAGTTGTTTCACAATTTTACCCTGGTACACGACGATATCATAGATAATGCACCATTGAGAAGAGGTCAGCCGACACTACACGAGAAATTTGGAAAGAACACTGCCCTGCTCGCCGGTGATGTGATGTTGGTGACAGCGTATGAATACCTCAACAGCATTTCCGGGAAATATGTTTTTTCGATCAACAGGCTTTTCAATAGAACCGCGAAAGAGGTTTGCGAAGGGCAGCAGCTGGACATCGATTTTGAAAAACAGGATTCGGTTTCTTTTGACCAGTATCTAAAGATGATCGAATTGAAAACATCGGTGCTGCTGGCTGCCAGCCTGAAAATGGGTGCTATACTGGGAGGCGCAGGAGAAAGAAACCAGAACCTGCTCTACGAGTTCGGAAAAAAATTGGGTTTGGCATTCCAGGTGCAGGACGATTACCTTGATGCATTTGGCGATCCTGGTAAATTCGGTAAACAGCTTGGAGGTGATATCCTTGCCAATAAAAAAACCTTTCTTCTCATACATGCCCTGGAAAATGCCACAGCTTCGCAAAAAAAAGAACTGCACAAGCTGATCGCGGGAACGGCCCCTGGCAAAGTAGAAAACACAATTCGCATATTCAAAGAATGCAAGGTTGATGAATGGGCTTTGCAGCTAAAGAATAAATTCCTCGATGAAGCATATATACATCTTGAGGATATCGCCGTATTATCTAAAAGAAAGGAACCACTGAAGGAACTGGCCGGGTTCCTGGTGAAGAGAGAACATTAAACGGCTGTGTATCTATTGGACATTATGCCCACAGAGAGCCACGGAGAATACGCAGAGAACCGCTGAGACGCATTGAATGGGATATTATGTATGACTCTGTGGCACTCTGTGTCTCCTCGGCGGCTCTCTGTGGCCATTTAGCTGCCTATTACCCGAAATGATCTTTTCATCACTGCAGCATCCAGTTGCTTCGTCGCTGCGCTTCTCGCAATGACGGCCTCTAGTATCCATCATCTGGCATCTCTTCCCATTTTTCCCTATTTTTATCAATAAACCAACTGCTGATGTCTAATTCCCTGTTCCGGACAAAAAAGATCGAATCAATTATTGCCGAAGGAAGTGATGATCCACATGGTGGCGGCTCTCTCAAAAGAGTATTGACTGTCCGTGATCTTACCTTCTTTGGCATTGCAGCCATATTGGGTGCAGGCAGTTTCAGCAGTTTGGGAGGTGCGGTATTCAATGGTGGACCCGGTGTGGTACTTCTTTTTGTAATAACAGCTATCGCCTGCGCGTTTACCGCCCTTTGCTATAGCGAATTTGCCAGCCGCATTCCCGTTGCCGGTAGCGCCTATACCTATGCTTACGCGTCTTTTGGTGAATTGTTTGCCTGGATAATTGGTTGGGCGCTGATCATGGAGTATAGCATCGGCAATATTTACGTGGCGTTCAGCTGGAGCGATTATTTTACTTCCTTCCTTGATAAAATAGGCGTTCATATTCCAAATTGGCTTAGCACAAGCTACATGGAAGCGAAGGGAGCGATGCTTAGCAATGGCAACCCGGACGATGTTGCAGCCTGGAACACAGCGCCAGTGATAGGCGGATTAAGAATTATCGCGGATATCCCCGCTCTTGTTATCAATGCACTTATTACTTACCTCGTATATCGCGGTGTGAAAGAAAGCCGCAATTTCAGTAATGTAATGGTTATATTGAAATTGGCGGTCGTCATTTTGGTTATCCTGGTAGGAGGGTACCTGGTCTTTTCAATGGGTCTTACGCATAACTGGACTCCACCAAATGATGAAGGTGTGCGATCATTTATGCCAAACGGTTTCGGTGGAGTCATGGCTGCGGTAGCAGGAGTGTTCTTTGCTTATATCGGTTTTGATGCGGTGAGTGTAATGGCAGAAGAGAGCAGGAACCCGCAGCGGGATCTGCCAAGGGGAATGATCTATTCGCTGGTGATCTGTACAATCGTTTACATCCTGTTGACTCTTGTGCTTACGGGCGCCGTCAACTACCAGAACTTCGATGGGGTTGGCGATCCGCTGGCATTCATATTTGAAGAACAGAACCTGGATGCAGGTTGGATGCAATTGTTGGTGGCTGTTTGCGCAGTGATTGCCATGACCAGCGTATTGTTGGTGTTCCAGATGGGACAGCCACGCATATGGATGAGCATGAGCCGGGATGGCCTGCTGCCACCTGTATTCCGGAAAATACACCCGGTGCGCAAAACGCCGTCTTTCGCCACTATTATTACCGGACTGGTTGTAGGTGTGCCGATCCTGTTTACTGATAAAACCTTTGTACTTGATTTTACAAGTATTGCTACATTATTTGCTTTTGTACTGGTTTGCGGCGGCGTATTGCTGATCCCCAAAAAAGAAAAAGCAGCGGGAAAATTTAATTTGCCATATATAAACAGCCGTTTCGTGTTTCCCGCGCTGGTGATCGGGGCAATCGTGATACTCGCCCTGGTTGGGAAAAATTATTTCAGCGACATTTTTGAAATGAATCTCAACTCACAAGATCAAAGAAAAGCAGTCTACTCAGTTATCGCAAATACCAAAAGCGATTTCAATGACAGCTATATGCTTACTCCGAATGAACTAAGCATTATTAAAAAAAGAATGAATAATGATCAGCAATCGGGTCAACTGGTTAATGTGATCGATCATAATAATAAACTATTAAACACCATGATCGACAGCGTGGCCTATGCATCGATCACAGGAGGAGAAGCCTACAAAGACGTCAACAGGCTTTCAAGCAGCAATGAAAATGATTCAAAGACATTGATTGACTCCGGAAGAGGGAGCATCCTTCAACAGCTCAGGCTCAGTTCGGCAAACTATCCGCCACCGGCATTACTTGATCAAAACACAATTGGTTCTGTAACGAAAGGACTCTCTGCCGCAAAAGATTCGGGACTAATGGACAAATTTAATCATCAGGTGTATGTCTATGGACTGATCAGTAATGATTCACTGGTGCATGCAGACACCAACCTGGTAAAGACTATTGACAGCAAATTTGCAGGTCTTACTCGCGGCGACCTGAAATCCGAAGAAGGTTCCATACTTGAAGCCAAGCGGACACTGAATGTGTCTACGATTATTTTTTGGCTCATTTGTATCGTACTGGCCATACTTGCGCTGATGAAAAACTGGTCGCTTATCCCGCTGCTGGGTCTTACAACATGTCTTTACCTGTTAACAGGAATGACAAAGGCCAACTGGTTATGGTTTGGAGGTTGGTTGCTGCTCGGACTTATTTTCTATTTCCTGTATGGGAATAGGAGAAGCAGGTTAGCGCAGGGAAATCGTTAGTGGTGAGAGGTGAGTGGTGAGTGGTGAGTGGTGAGTGAACTCATCTCCCGATAGTCCCGATGGCTATCGGGATCGGGATACCATTCACGAATTCGGTAAATTTGCTTATGATTTCTCACAAACCTCGGTTCCATGAAGTTCCAAATCGGTGACA
>DASSFT010000466.1:0-5957 GCA_035694045.1 Chitinophagaceae bacterium | reverse complement strand
ATCAATGATCACCCGTTTAAACGATTTTGATTCCCAGCTAAAAACATAAAACCCTTCCGTGACGATGGAAATGAAAAGAAAATCATGATTTCCTTTATAAATGCAGTTGACTGTCGGGGGCATCCCGGTTATCGCCGGGTACCTTTGTTTCGCCAGGATAAAATTTTCGGATAACGGATCGAAGACAAACATTCCTTCCTGGCTTGCCAGCCAGATGGTGCTATCGTCAGTCACTTCGATGTCATTAATCCGTAGTGGAACGCTTCTGCCAGTAGCACTTTTGAAGTTGTAAGTTTTCCAATTAACCCCGTCAAAGGAAGCAATATCGGTTAGATTCTGAAACCAGTACACGCCGTTCCTGTCTCTTATCACCTCTTTTATGTTGTTTTTGAAACGCTCTGAACCTTTCAGGTTGGTGACTACATATTCATCATTCACATTTTTAACATCATAATATTGGGCGGAAGAAGTCAGGTTAAAAACTAATGCAAACAAGTACACCAGCTTTTTCATATACTAAAGGTATCTGAATATTTTTTTGATTTCAATAACGTGAATATGGTATTTCTAGAGCGGTATTGAAACAGAATTAACAGGGACTGGGTATTGACTTCGGTATTCTGTAATGGCATTTTTGCTTTCTAAACCTTATTAGTAACCTAAAACTTTGTTTATGAAAAAGAATGCCATCATAGTAATTACACTTTTAGCTGGTGTTTTATTATTTAATGCTTCCTGTAAAAAAGAAACTGGATCGCCTCTTAGCACTAACGGGAATTATCCTGAAAAAGGGAAAAACAAGAAAGAGGGAAAAAAGCTGTATGTATCTACACTGGATGAACTTTATACAGCAGTCAACGATCCCGCCAGCTCGGGAACCCTGGTGGTTCTTAGCCCGGGTACGTATGTGCTGGACGCTTCCTATCCGAATGGAGGCAGACTTGAACTGCAAACTGATATGGGATTACAGGGTCAGGCCGGTCAGCCGGGCGCCGTAATCATTGATGAATCTCAATTGCCTGCCAGTTCCTTTGTGATCCCCGCGGGAAGAACAGGGGGTATGAGAATGGGAAAAGGTACCAACTCACTCGAGTGGTTGTCGTTGATAGGAGGCGCTGTCGGTGCTAATCCCTTCTCGGTCATCAACACCGATCTTTTATCTGCTGAAACCTCTATTGAAATCTCCCACGTAAACGTAAATGTCAATGGATGCAATATCGGGATCAATCTGCGCAACAGGCTTGCCGAACATGCTGGTCGGAAAATTTACGCGGAACTTAAAGACAGTGAAATATCAGGCGCTGTCAATTTCAACGGGTTTGCGCTTGCCGCCCAGAATGCCAACGGAGCTTCTGGCAGCCTGATCAGATTGGATATGCAGGGCAATTATATTCATGGGAATAAGGTTGGCATACTCGCATTCAGCTCTGCACAGACCAGTTCGGTATCTAATAGCACCATCGAAATCGTCTCGCATGCAGACCGGATCGAAGGAAATGGCGTTGGCATCGATCCCAGTGCAGGAGTCAACCAGGCATCCACGACTGTGGCCAACAATAATACTACAACCATTGTGATGCACGGCTCGAGTATCAGGGATAACAATCCCCCGGCAGCTCCCCAGCTTCAACCTGTAAATGGCGCTATACCCGGAGGTATATATGCGGCCTGCGCATTTAATTCGGTCAACAGTGCTGCCGGCTACAACAGGGCTTCCAACAATACAATGAGATTGACCTTCTATGGATGCGATATCTCAAATAATAATGGTTTGGATATAAATGCTGTTGCTGCCTGGTGCCCGGCTGCGACCTTACTGGCAGGTTCAAATAATCTCCTGGAGATTTTTCTGCATGGCCTCAGCGCCAATGCCACCGTGGATGCAATTGCCAGCGTACCGGTTGAAGTAGCCGGCACAAATGTCGTGACAGTGATTCGCTGAGTAGGTAATTGGTTGACTAGTTAACTAGTTCGAGCCTAATAAAAATTGTAAAGCCATTCGCGAATCGCGGATGGCTTTATTATTACGGTCCTTATGAATTACTCATTAACGAATTCAGCAATTAACCACCAATCACCAGCTTCCGCTCGATCCACCACCTCCAAAACCACCACCACCAAAACCACCGAATCCGCCACCACCTCCGCCTCCGGACCATCCTCCGCCACCACCCGACCAGCCGCTACCTCTTGACCCACCGCCCAACAAATTCCCTAAAATCATTCCTGTCCAGAAATCGCCGTAACCTCGGCGAGACATCATTCCGCCTTTGCCGCCTCCGCCTCTTCTACCTATGATGGCGATGATTATGAAAACGATAATGAAGAAAAGAATAGAGCCTATTCCAAAACCTCTCTTTTTATTGTAACCTGCCGGTGCAGTGTACCTGCCTGCCGCCGCTTTTATTATATCATCTGCAGCCCGGTCGAGTCCACTATAATACTGTCCTTGCTTGAAATTGGGAATAATATCATTGTCAATAATAGCTTTTGCGGTTACATCGGGTATGGCGCCTTCCAATCCATAACCTGGTACGATAGCAACTTTCCGGTTGCCCTGTCCACCACCTGTTGAAACAAGAATGACAACCCCGTTATTCGTGCTTTTATTTCCAACACCCCATTTTCTACCCAGCTCGATGCCATAATCTTCAGGCGAAGAGCCGCCGAGACTTTCTACAACTACAATTGCAATCTGGTTCGAGGTAGTATTATCGTAGTTAACCAGTTTTTGCTCCAATGCCTGCACCTGGTCTGCCGTGAGAAAATTCCTGGTAAAATCATTTACCAATTTTGGCGGGGAAGGGCGGGCTGGAATTTCCTGACCAAACGCGCAAACAGAAATAAATAAGCTGAGTATCCAAAAAATTCTTTTCATTGATTTTTATTTGCCGAATACAATATCGTCCGGCAGTTCGTTTTTATCTGCTTGCCTGTCATAAGGAAAATGCGTATGCAGGGCCTCTCCGACTTCCAGTACACATTGTGCTATTCCTTCTGCATAGTTGTCACGGTTGAAATTGCTGATCATCTTTTTCACTTTATCTCTCCAGTACTCATCACCGACCTTTTTGTGTATGCCTTCATCGCCAAATATTGCCAGCTGCCGGTCCTTTATCGCCACATATATCAACACGGCGTTGCGTTGGTCTGTTTCCTGCATTTTCAGGCCAAAGAAGATTTCAGCCGCCTCGTCAATTGCATCTACATATTTGCAACGGCTTTCTACAAACACACGGACCTCTCCGCTTGTCCTTTGCTCAGCCTGCCGCACAGCTTCTACGATGCGGTGCTTTTCTTCAGCTGTAAAAAATTCTTTCTTTCTTGCAAACAGGGACATTGATCTATTTTTTAAAGTTTATCTCTACGGCTTTATCCGATCCCGGCTCAGCTGCAAACCCTTCTTTCTTTTTAAAACCAGTCATCCCGGCGACGAAACTCGAAGGAAAGCTTCTCACTTTTTTATTATAATCAGCCACGGCCTCGTTGAAATCCTTACGGGCAAATTTTATTCTCCGTTCCGTACCCACTAATTGAGTTTGCAGCCCACTGTAAGCAGCCGTCCCTTTCAGCGCCGGGTAATTTTCTATCGTGATGATCACCCGGTTGGCCGAAGCTGCAAGACTGTCCTGCAGGTCGCTTTGCTTCTTATAGTTATCGGCGGTCAGCTCCGTATTGCTTAATCCTGACAATGCCCTGGCCCTTGCTTCTGCAATCTGCACCAATGTGCCTTGCTCAAAGCCGGATACGCCTTTTACCACGTTGACCAGGTTGGGAATAAGATCAAGCCGGCGCTGGTAAGTGTTCTGCACCTCAGCCCATTGCAGTTTCATTTTTTCTTCCTTTGTTACAAGAGAATTATAAGTAACAACTGAATATATGATGAGCAGCACGAGCACCCCCGCGATTATATAAACAACTCTCCTTTTGTTGTACATGGGTTAGATCCGTTAGAATTGAACCTTCGGTGCCTTTTCCGCTCCTTCGTCCGCTTTAAACCCTTCGCGGGGTCCGAAGCCGAACATACCGGAGAACATATTGATAGGAAAAGCTCTCCTGGAGGTGTTATATTCGTTGACTCTATCGTTAAAGGTCTTCCTTGAATTACGGATCTCGTTTTCGATGCTTTCCAATTGCGTCTGCAACTGCGTAAAGTTAGCTGTCGCTTTCAGATCGGGATACTGTTCAGCTACCACCAACAGCCTGCTCAAAGAACCGGACAGCTGCGACTGAGCCTGCTGGAATTTTTGCATGTTCTCTGGAGTCAGCTGGTCGGCTGTAACATTAACAGAAGTGGCCTTTGCCCTGGCATTCACCACTTCAGTGAGAGTAGTTTTTTCAAAATTGGCAGCACCTTTTACAGTGTTGACAAGGTTATCAACCAGGTCGCCTCTTTTCTGGTATTCCGCATTCACGTTATTCCATGCATTTTTGACGTTCTCATCTTTTTTTACCAACCCGTTATAGCCGCTACATCCCCAAGCAAAAAGAATAAGAATGATGCCTCCTATAACTAATAAAGTGAGATTTCTGGTTCCTTTCATAATGGTTTATTTTGATGAAGAATAAAATTAGAACATTTCGCAGATCATCAAGGTAAATTTTCGGTTAGTCAAGTAGTATTGTCGGTAAGCTGCGTTTGAATAATCTTGCGGCATGGTTTTAGCGCGTTCGCCGATACAAATCATCATTATGACCTTCTTCCGGAAATTCGCATGGCTCCTGCTTATCCCGCTGGTGGCCGCGCTGCATTGCAAAAAGTCAAATCATGGGAATGTTGAACCTCCCGATGCTGTTGAGTTAAAAGAAAGCATCATCGTCAGTAACCTCAATTTTCCCTGGGAAATTCTCTGGGGGCCTGATAACCAAATTTGGATGACCGAACGAGGTGGAAGGATCGCCCGGGTCAATCCTGCAACCGGTACAGTTACTCCCCTGCTCACGATTTCAGAAGTTGTATCCAATGGAGAAGGCGGCCTGCTGGGAATGGTATTGCATCCTGCTTTTACAACGACCCCCCAGGTATTTGTTGTGTATGACTATAATAACGGGAGCAATTACAGGGAAAAAGTAGTAAGGTACACCTACAATGGCACTACTCTTATCAACCCGGTAACATTGCTGGACAATATTGCAGCATCCTCCATTCACAACGGGAGCCGGTTGGTCATTACACCGGACCTGAAATTGTTTATTACCACCGGTGATGCATCGAACCAATCTCTTCCCCAAAGCACGACTGCAGTGAACGGAAAAGTTTTGCGGATCAACCTGGATGGAACTATTCCAGCCGATAACCCGGTAGCCGGCAATCCTTACTGGTCATTTGGCCATCGCAACCCACAGGGTCTTGTGTTTGCCAACAACAAACTATACAGCTCTGAACATGGACCCAACAACGATGATGAAATAAATATCATTGAAAAAGGAAGGAACTATGGCTGGCCGAATGTGGAAGGATTCTGCGATAATGGAAGCGAACAAAGTTTTTGTTCAGCCAATAATATCCGCCAGCCGTTGAAAAACTGGACGCCTACGGCTGCGGTCTCTGGTCTTGATTATTATAACAGCGACCTGATAGCGCAATGGAGGAACTCGCTGCTGGTGGCTGCACTTAAAAACTCGAGGCTGTATCAAATGAAGCTTGATGACAGTTTTAGTTCGATCACTCAAACAAATGAATATTTCACAAATGACTATGGCAGAATGCGCGATATCTGCATTTCACCTGAAGGAAAAGTGTATATCTGCACGAGTAATGGGGGGAATGATAAAATTATTGAGGTGACGAAGAAATAGGCGCGGATGCTGGATGCTGCATACTAGATACTGGATGGCATCTTAATATTCGGCAGCATCCAGCGACCAGCATCTGGCATCCAGCATCCATCAAAATCAATGCTTCTTCAACTTAGTGATACCTGTTACAGCTCCTGTGACAGTTGCCGGCACCCCAC
>DASSFT010000465.1:0-7489 GCA_035694045.1 Chitinophagaceae bacterium | reverse complement strand
CTGTCTGTAAAGGAGTAGTCAATATCAGTTGAGCTATTACCGGCTCCAGCTACCTGGCCGATTTTTGTAAAGGAAATCCCATCATTGCTTTGTTCTATTTCAAAACGATTGCTGTTTTGTTCGGAAGCTGTGCGCCAGGTGAGCAAACCATCTCTGTCCTGCTGCACCACATTAAAGCTGATCAACTGCACCGGCAATGGGTTTGCTGTTTGGTCTGTCGATGCAAGCGTAAAAGGGCTGAAGTCCTGGATGGCCTGAGTGGATCTTATGAAATTACCACTCATTGCACCATTTCCGTGATCTTCCCATATGGAGGTGATGGAGTTCCATCTCGATACCCGCAGCTTTGATGGATCAGTAACTCCCCCGCTTCTTACATTGTCGTATGATAACCACAGGTAGGGCGGGGGCGGAGCCGTGCCTACCAACCTTTTGACATGCCACCATTCTCTTTGGCTGACATTTGCCAGCGTTGCTTCCTTAGGGTTCGTAGCAAATACAGAAGGTTGATGATAATATTGTCCGGAAAATACCACGTCTTCCCCGGTACCCCAAAAATCGGATATACGTATGGGACCATAAAAACCGGCGTTACCGATAGGAAATTCAAATGGATCACTGGTCCATCTTTTCACACGAACAGGGCCATCCACATAACTTGCCGCACTGGCGCCTACCGGTAAAAACTGATTCGTGAAAAAGAGGTAGTTATTTGCAGTATCGGGTATATTTATGATCCCCCTGGTAAAGGTGAACGTCTTATTGAAATTATCCAGTATCCATGGAGAGTTCAGGGTCATTGTGCCACCGGGTTTATCGATAGTAACAGAACCATTCCACACATCTTCCTTTCCAGGAGCAAAAGAGACGTTTTGATTGCCGCTGCCCGAAAAAATCAGGCTGGTAACACCCAGGCTTGCACCGGCACCTGCTTCAAACACCACATCTCCTTTCAGACTGAATGCGCTGCCCGGTTGACCGGCATTGGTTCCGTTTCTGTAAGTAAATGTTCCATTTACGACCAACGTATCATTCGTGCCGGGGCCAAATTGGGTCTGATTGTCAATGATAAGATTGTTGAAGGTTTCAATATGATTGGTGATCTGTGTACTATTTGGAATAGCGGGATAGTAAAACACATATGTGCCACCATTTGCATTAAATATTCCACCGGTATTAATATGCTGCCCCGCATTAAATAAATAGTTCGTCGGGGCTATGAAAGTGCCGCCAGGCTCAATTTGTACGATTTGGAACCGGGCCAGGACAGGATTATTATTAGGAAACTGGAGAATACCGGTTCTTACAATGAATTTTGCATCAAAATTTCCAACTCTTATCGTGTCATCTGGCGCACTGGCTGCACGAAAAACACTAACCGTTACTGATGGTGAGTTTTTGATGATACCCACAAAATTAGTTACGCCTGTTACCGCCAAAGGAGAACCTAAAGTCACATTACCCGGATTGGGGCCCGTACATGCAATGGGAATGCCTGAGCCACCAAAATTTGCCTCTGTTACTACATCCTTTTCTATTCTTATAAATCCTGAACCGGTAAACCGGCCGGCGGTGAGTGTAAGCAGGTTGTCAATTTGAAAAGTATCGGTTGATGCGGAGGTATTGAAATTAATTTGACTGTTATTGGATTTATTTATGATAAGGTTATAAAAAACAATTTTTCCTGAAACACCCGAGCTAAGAGCTAAAACATCCTGCTGACCAGCGCCATTAAAGGTAACAGTGCTGGTACCGGGCTGAATGGAAGAGGGCGAACCAATGATCATATTATTGCTAACGAAAAAATTGGCGCTGCCCGCATTTAAAGTTCCCCCGCTTACTGAAAATGTATTGCTGGTTACGCTTATAGTGCCGCTATTTGCATTAAATGTTCCATTTGTAATGGAAAAAAAACCATTGACCGTTAAAGAACCGCTGTCTAAGGAAAAAACTCCTCCGCTTAACGTAAACGTATTGGTCACAGTAAGATTTCCTGTAGCAGTTAAGGAAAGACTGCCTGACGATACAGTTAGTTGCTGAATGGTTGTAGTTGTGCCAAGGATGCATGCATTGGGTGTAACCATGTCAATAAACACCTGGCTATTCATATCCGGTACAGATGCACCGCCTGAGCCACCGGATGACAGGGACCAGTTAGCAGCGATATTCCAGTCGGTAGATGTGCTGCCTACCCAAAATCGGCCCTGCGCTTTTACAACTGTTGTCAATAGTAGACCGGCAAATAGTAAAAATATTTTCATAAAGGTATGTTTTAGCAATAATACTTGCATTCCCTGGGTTGTATGAGCGGATTGTGCGAGAGTTCTTTCTTATGCCGCATTAGGACAAGGCCGGTGGAGATTTAAGATAATGCAATAAACTCCCGGCTAGCTGGAAACTCTTTCAAATTTTGCCTGAAATGTATGGGGGCTTGCATTTCCTTATAATTCTTTGCGCCATATTATAATACCTTATCAACTACTGAAAATTTCCTGCATAAGAGTGCATTGGGTGGTAGTACAATTATACCATTGTCGAAAGTCCCCGGATAATGCAAGTTTGCATAAACAAATAATAAAAATTATGAAAGCAGTAATATTCAGTGTAGCAAAATCGAACATATTGGGGGTACGAAAAATAAATCTCTGAAGCATAGCACTGATGGTTCATTGACATTTTATGTGCAGGCTGATCCGCCGGCAGAAGAATTCTATAATAACTGGTTACCGTCGCCAAAGGGTGGAGATTTTTCACGTTACATGAGAACATATTGACCGAAAGATGCAGTGTTAGATGGATCATGGACACCACCGGCAGTTTCAAATGTGAAGTAAATGGTGGTCGAAGAATAAAAACATGGCGTATTCCCTTTCTATAATTTCCTTTCATTATCAATCCATTGAGTGGGCTTTACCCGGTCCCTGGATTGGGGCATCTTGTTACCAAATAGTGAACACATTCAATAAGCAATTAGTTACCTTTAGTATGTATGCTAACAACCTAATGGTCCACGCCGCTGCAGGTAGGGTTAGTGCCCATTTAAAGTAAATTTTTTTTATGGCGCGGGTTGCATTGATACTGCCTTGTCTACTGCTTTTTGCGTCGTCATTCCTGTCTTCACAACAACTTCCTTTTAAATCGTATACTGTACAAGACGGCCTTGTTGCCAATCCCGTCAGGAGAATATATCAGGATTCAAAAGGTTTTATCTGGATAGCTACCTGGGAAGGATTGAGCAAATATGACGGGAATAAATTCACAAATTTTTCGATGGCCAGTGGCCTCTCATTCAACCTGGTGAACGACCTGTATGAAGACAGGGATGGAAAAATATACGTAGCCGAAAACGACGGCAGCATTGATGTCATCCAGCACGATCGCGTCCTGAAAAATCCAAATGCAAATAAAATAGTAGTAAATCGGTTTTTTAAAACAAACAAAGAAAAACTTTATGTAGGCACGGACGGAAAAGGTTTGTTTGAATTCCGTGAAGGAAAATTATATCCCTTGCCCACGCATCTTCCGGTGTCAATTACAGATTATGTTCCCTTAAATGATTCGATGGCCATCGTCTCTTCCGGCGAGGACTACCTGATGGTGGATGAAGAATTGAATGTGCTTGGCCAGTTGAGCAGTTTGGCTTCAGATTTCAATAAGGTTTACAGGGATTCGAAGCATCGTGTCTGGATTTGTTCCCCCACAGGTCTGAAACTTGTTGCACCTGTTCAAAAAAGAAAAGGGTCCATCGACCTTTCTCCTTTACCTCCACCTTTTAATATCTCTTTATTTCGAAACCAGGCAATTTATAACATCTTTGAAGACCGTGACGGAAATGTGTGGATCAGTACAACAAAAGGCCTTGCAAGAATAGAGCCTTCGGGAAAGATACAATTCCTGTCCGGCTCCCTTGGCCTGGCAACCCTTACCATTCCGGCCATCTACCAGGATCGCGAAGAGAATATCTGGATTGGCAGCCAGCAGGGGCTCATGAAATTGGTCACAAAAAACGATGTAAGAGTATTTACTACCGAGAATGGCCTCCAACATGATGAGGTATTCGACATTGTGCCATTTGAAGACAAATACATAGGATTAGGTATTGGGTTGAAAGGACAGAAAATTAATACTGCCGATTTTTCGATAAAACCTTTGGATGCTTCGCGTGAAACTATTTTATCCTATGCCAAAAAGCAACGATTGTTTGGCTTCCTGTCTTTAAAATACTTTAATGATTCATTAAAGCGCGAGGTCCTATGCGCCGCAGCAGACGGGCAGGAAAATATTTTCCTCGGCACCACTGAAGGAATCGTTACCATCTCGCATGCCCGGGCGGATAAGATCACGCTTCCCTATCGCATAACTACATTGGTCTTTGACAGGCAGGGATATTTATGGGCAGGCACCTGGAAGAATGGATTATTCCGGATCACTCCTCACTATAAACAGGACAGCATTCAATTTACAATTGATGACCTCACGAGCCTATGCCCTGAGAATGGTATCCGAAGTGGTTTTCTGGATAGCAAAGGAAACCTATGGTTTGGCACACGCTACAATGGCGCATTCAGGATAAGCGGCAGTGATTACCTCGGGTATACCGTTCTACCTTATAACACCAGTCATGATCTTACTTCGAACTTCGTACGAGTGTTTGACGAAGACGAGAAAGGAAATATTTGGATAGGTACATATTCAGGTATTAATAAATTAAAGCCGTCCGGGCAGGGATACCAGGTATTCAACTTCAGCAGGATCAGTAACCAATTTAGGATAATCAATTCCATCTATGCCGCTCCGGGGGGTGTGGTATGGTGCGGCGGTTATCCGGGTCTTATCCGGTTCCGGGATGATCAACTGGATACGCTGGCGGCATTTCCTGTTTTTATTAATTCTGTCCAGGCAGGTAAACCCGAAGACAGTCTTCATGAATCAACTAAAGAACAGCTATCCCTGGCGCACAATCACAATATGATGCGGTTTGAATTTTCATCACCTTTCTTTATCAATGAACGCGAAGTTTTTTACAGTTACCGGCTGGCAGGTTCCAATGATACCAGTTGGAGCCGGCCTTCAAATCAACACGCAGTAATGTATGCGAGTCTTCAGCCGGGAAGTTACCGTTTTGAAGTGAGAGCATTGGGATGGAATGGGCAATGGGGAACAGCTTCAGGTTATTCGTTTACTATCCGGCCTCCATTCTGGAAAACGGGGTGGTTTATCGGAGCTTGCATGTTGCTGGTGGCGGCAGTTTTATATCTTTTGTACCGGTATCGCATCAATCAATTGATGAAGCTGCAAAAAGTTCGCAACCGCATTGCTACCGATCTGCACGATGATATAGGATCTACGTTAACCAACATCAGCATCCTTACGGAGCTTAGCAAAAACAACATAGGAGATCCGAGGATGGCGCAAGTTTTCATTGGACGGATTAGTGAGGAGGTAAGCAGTTCGGGCCAGGCACTCGATGATATTGTCTGGAGCATTAATACGCAGAATGATTCGTTGCAGCAAGTAACAGCAAGAATGCGTCGTTTTGCGGCGGAGATGTTTGACGGAGTCAATATTCAGTATTCATTGCAAATGGAGGAACAGTTCGACGCGCTGAAGCTGAATATGGAGCAACGCCGCGATGTCTTTTTGATCTATAAAGAAGCGCTCAATAATATTTACAAGCACGCCCGTGCTAAAAATGTTACAGTAAAGCTTGGGGTGGAAAAAAGGCATCTTCATATAACCATCGCAGACGACGGAACGGGCTTTGACACCAACCTTGTGACCAGCCGGAACGGAATTAAAAGTTTACGGGAACGCGTAATCAATTGGAAAGGAAATATCAGTATTGAATCCGTACCTGGAAAGGGAACAACCATATCGGTTTTCCTTCCTTTGAAAAATACATCGCTCAAATGAGTGATACCTTCTTGTGGTATTAGTAATTATTTTTACAGGGATGGCTATCAGGATCATATTATTTGAAGACAATGACCGGATGCGGGAATCTTTGGCCTATCTTCTCAACAGCACAACCGAATACGAGGTGGTTGCCGATTATAATCAATGCAATGAAGCGGCCACGATCATAAGAATACATCAACCTGACGTGGTACTGATGGATATTGATATGCCGGGTGAAAGCGGGATTACGGGAGTGGCAAAAATTAAAGAAGCAAGGCCTCAAACGGCGGTGATCATGTACACTGTTTTTGAAGACGATGAAAAACTATTTAAATGCCTGTGCGCAGGCGCCAATGGATATTTACTTAAGAAAACATCGCCTGCAAAACTGGTAAATGCCATACAGGAAGTAATGGAAGGGGGCGCTCCAATGAGTCCATCTATCGCCAGCAGGGTCTTGCAAACATTCCAGGCTAAAAAAGAAAAAAACAGGTATCATCTCACTGCCCGGGAGATCGAAGTGCTTCAATGGTTAACTAAAGGGTATAGTATAAAACAAATTGCGGCAGTGGGATCTATCTCGTTTGATACGGTCCGTAGCCATCTTAAGAACATTTATCAGAAGCTCCATGTCAACTGCGGCAAAGAAGCTATTGCAAAGGCTCTGAGTGAGCATATCCTTTGACCCGTTTCTCTTATTCAACATCCCACTCAAAAAGAGGATTGACTTTGGACAGACTGCAATCGAATTTGCAGTATGATCTAAACCGTGTTTATGAAGAAGTCCCTGGGTTTATTAAGTTTATTGTTGGTATCTGGAGCCGCCTTTATTTTCAGCGGTTGCAAGAAAGAAAATACAAAGGAGGATGTCAGTGCACTTTTTAAAAATACCGAATGGACAGGCGAAATTAAGTACAGTAACAAGCCTGTTGCAGATCCGTATTCAATTGAATTTTTTCAGGATGGCAGTTTAAAATGGCATCAGATTTCAGGTGATTACGATGGCATTTATACCATCGACGCTGCCAACAGAAAAATCAGCATTTCTTCCGGAGCCGTTGGTGCCGTTATTACGGCAATCATTACACAGGACAATAAGTTTTCGAACATCAGCCCGACTAATATCCTTAGCTGTGAAGTCAATAAATCGGGCCCACAGGACCTGGACAATACAAACTGGAAAGGCAAATTAGATAGAGTAATCCCTTTTGAGATGAATTTTAGGCCTGGGAAAAAAGTCTTGCACACCGGGTTTCCAGTTGAGCAATCCTATCAAAGAGCCGGCTCTGCAGTGTTAGTTATCACCAACGCGTCTAAATATTTTTCTGTCATTCAGCCGGATAATAAAACGATAAAAGGGATTGCCAATATTATAGATCCCTTTTCTCCCAATCCATATCCCTACTATCCTCTTGATTTAATCAAACAGTAAGTGGTATAAAGAATTAAACTGTATTATCAAAACCTGTATATGAAGCAGTACTTAGGTTTACTATTAGTGCCTGGTTTCATTCTTATATTCGAAGGATGCAAGAAAGAAAATACCAAAGAGCAGGAGATCAGCTCGCTTTTTACAAATACCGAATGGACA
>DASSFT010000464.1:0-8109 GCA_035694045.1 Chitinophagaceae bacterium | reverse complement strand
ATTACCCCTTAACGGATATATCCGCGATATCGTGGAAGATAAGGTTGGAAACATATGGATAGCTACGCATGGAGGAGGTATGACTGTTTTGAATCCGCTTAGTGGGAAATTCACGATTTATCATACAAGGAACAGTTCGTTACCCAACGACAAGGTGCTGACTTTACATCAGGACAATCGCGGAAATATCTGGGCGGGAACATTCGGCAATGGGGTGGCGATGCTAGACCCAAAAACTAATACATTTACTTGCTTTTCTGAAAGCAATGGTCTTCAGAATAATACTGTTTATAAAATCCTCGAAGACCAAACTGGCCTCATTTGGGTGAGCACCAACAAAGCCATCAGTAGCATAGATATTGACACAAAAAAGATCAACAATTACAGCTCCCACAACGGTGTTCAAAATAACAATTTCGTAGGCGGAGCAGGGCTGGCCTTGTCGTCTGGCGAAATATTTTTCGGCGGACTTGAAGGCTTTAATTACCTTAATCCTGCTTACTTGAAGAGGACATCAACTGTTTCACCTGTTCTTATCACTGACTTACGCATCTCAAATCGATCGGTTATCCCTTCTTCAAATGGCCCTATCAAAGAAAACATCTCAATAGCCAAAGAAATCGACCTCGACTACAAGCAAAACTTCGCTCTAAGTTTTGTAGGTCTTAACTATACCTCACCTGAACAAAACCGGTATGCGTACAAATTGGAAGGATTTGACAAAGACTGGAATTATGTCGGCCATACGACTACTGCATCTTACACGAATCTTGATCCGGGGGTGTATACGTTTCGGGTTAAAGCCAGCAACAATGATGGCATTTGGAACAATGAAGGGGCCTCTATAAAAATCTATGTGCATCCTCCATTTTGGAGAACGACACTTGCATACATATTATACGCCTGCCTGATTATAGGTCTTGTTCTTTATCTGCGATACAGGAGTATCCGGAAATGGAAAAATAAATTTCACCTGGAACAAGAACAGAAGGAAGTGGAACGGGTCCGTGAACTTGACAGGTTAAAAATTAAATTTCTCACCAATCTCAGCCACGAATTCAGAACACCCATATCGTTGATTCTTGGCCCGGTGGACACGCTTTTGTCCCAACAAAACGAAAAGACTTATAGCCAGCTCTCCATGATCAAGCGCAATGCAAAACGCCTGCTTAATTTAGTCAATCAACTTCTTGATTTTCGAAAAATGGAAGAGCAGGAGCTTACATTGCATGAATCAGAAGGAGAATTAGTTTCATTTATTAAAGAGGCGAGTGACTCATTTAAAGACCTGTCGGAAAAAAATAAAATCAATTTTGTTTTCAAGAGTCACATTGAGCAACTACACACTTGGTTTGATCATGATAAGATTGAACGAATTTTATTCAACGTACTTTCTAATGCGTTTAAGTTTACCCTCGAAGGGGGAACAATATCCCTGGAACTGCAAAGAATGTCACATCCGCCTGATTTATCAGGAAATTGGATAACTGTACAAATCAGCGATTCGGGCATCGGAATTCCAGTAGATAAAAAGGAAAAAATTTTTGAGCGTTTTTTTCAGAATGCAACCTCAGCATCTATTCTAAATCAGGGAACTGGAATAGGGTTGTCCATAACGAAGGAATTTGTCGAAATGCATGGAGGTATCATTGACGTGCAAAGCGAATGTGGAAAAGGCACTACTTTCTCAATACACCTTCCATTTGTTCCGGTTACGTCAATTACGAACAATATTGATAAAAAATTACTACCTGATCCCGGGATAAATGCAATACGACAAAACGGAAAAGCTGCAGAAAAAGCTAATGGATCTCATTCGGGCAATGGCAACAGGGAAATGCCTTTAATCCTGCTGGTAGAAGACAATGAAGACTTTAGGGTTTATTTAAGGGACAATCTCCGGTTGCATTATAAAGTTGCTGAAGCAGCTGATGGCCACGAAGGTTGGCAACGAACTTTATCACAACACCCGGAATTGATCGTTAGTGATATCAGCATGCCTTATATGAATGGAATTGAATTGACAAAAAAAATTAAGTCGGATAAAAGAACAAGTCATATCCCTGTTATACTATTAACAGCATTAACTGGCGAAAAGGAGCAAATAAAAGGGTTAGAGACCGGAGCAAACGATTATGTAACAAAGCCTTTCAATTTTGAAGTATTAAATGCTAAAATTCACAATATTCTTGCGCTAAACAACACTTTAAAAAATACATACACCAAACAAATTAAAGTCCTTTCACCCGAAATAAAGATCGATTCAGATGATGAAAAGCTTTTAAATACGATTATGATCTACCTCGAAGAGAACCTTACAAACCCCCAACTATCCGTTGAAGATCTCAGCAGGCATGTGGGCATGAGCCGTAGTTCATTGTACACCAAAATTCTTGAATTGACCGGGAAAACACCTGTAGAATATATCCGTTCTGTGAAACTGGATAAAGCTGCTGTATTACTTGAAAAAAGTGATATGAATATTGCGCAAATTGCTTATTCAACCGGTTTTTCGACACCCCACTATTTTACCAAATTATTTAAGGCTAAATATGAAATGCTTCCATCGGAATTTATGATCAAAATGAGGAGGAGAAACGATAATGGTGATGACAAAAGTTGATTTGCGTTTTTTATAAAATGATCATTTATTTAACCGCACGATATCCCGATGTTGCCCGATTTTATTGAGAAGCGGTTCAAGTCCTGTATTGCCTTCCCTATTTGATTGCCTGAAGTACAGGAAACTCTTAAACCTTTCTCCGCGTGAAAGAAAAGTTGTGTTTTAGGCAACAAGATCCGATCAATACGAATATCCAATTCTTTATTTTTCGATTTTTAGTTGTAAAATGCTTATAGAATATGGATCAAGTGTTCTCGTAAATACCCGGGCAACGCCTTTTATCGTTGAAGTAACGGGAATAATCTTTTCAGGATCGGTAATAGTATTTGTGTCGTCAGGCTTTTCGCCTTTAATAATCACCAATGTTGCATTCGGCGCCACTTTAGTAATGGCATTGAGATTTATTTGAACCGGTTGTTTCTTCCCTGCCGCATTTATGAGTTTGATATAAATAGTCCCGGAGTTTTCATCTATAGTAGCACTGTAAAATACGGTAGGAACGAGCGGTGGTGTTGTAATACCCTGCACACTGTCTCTACGGGTAAGAGGCTTGGGTCGCGTGGGGATATTCTCAGCGGTCGCTGGTACAATCTTGTTACCCAGATACTGGCTGAACAATTTCTGTACATAATAGGAGGGCGACCCATAACTGGACAAGGCATTGTAACCAATCAAATCTGAATCCCATTGCCACGCCTTTGGAGCTGTTGCAGTGGCTCTATTAACGTTCACAAACAATGGCGCATAACAAGACATGATCACAACGTCGGAATTTCGCTCCATGCCAGTCATCCATGCAGCATCTCCTAATGCAGCGTTTAAGTTTGTAGTAGGTGCCCCCTCACGTGTAGCCCATTCTCCTACAAAAATCTTTGGACCATTGCGATCATATTTATCATACTGGGAGGCATTTGCCCACATTTCCCATGAGTTACGATAGTAATGTTCATCAAGAACCGTTGGCTTTTTGCCGGTCGTCACTTTCAAATTTGGATATTGTGCATCAGCTATTGTTGAAATGCAAGTGAGTTGAGGATATTTTTTTTCTATTGCTTCCCTGAACTGATTGAACCTTCCATCATAGCTACCGGACCTGTCAAACCAATCCTCATTGCCAATTTCTACATAAGTCAATTTAAACGGAGAAGGATGCCCATCCGAAGCACGTTTTGCACCCCAGTAGGTATTTACATCTCCAATCACATATTCTATTTCTTCCAAAGCATCATTTATATACGGTTGTAACAGTGGCCCTGCATCAATATGATCCCCACTCAATGAATAACCAGCATACACTCCCAAAAGAGGTTCTGCACCCATATCCTCACACCATTCCAAAAATTCAAGAAGTCCAATGCCATCAGAAGGTCGATAACCCCAAGAGCCTCTATGCCCCGGCCTGTTTTCGAGGGGGCCCAGGGTTTGTTTCCAGGGAAAAGCATCCGTGATTAGTGGGCCTTCCAAAAAATTTCCACCGGGAAAACGTAGAAATTTCGGCTTCATGTCTACCAGCATTTTCATGATATCTGGCCTATTGCCGTTGGAACGGTTGTTATAAGTTGGAGGGAAGAGAGAAACAAGATTGAAATAGTAAAGACCTATGCGGTTCGTTGAGATCACAAACCTTGCATCGGTCGTCGGTTTTACGTCCGACCCCGTGGTCAATGTCAATTCATATTTTTTCCAGAATGGACTTTTAGCAAGGTTGATAACTCCCGATGCGTAAACAGTCTTGCCATCATTGCTTTCAATTGTCACTGTTATCGGGCCGGTAGTATTGTCATCAATGTCCGGAAGCGGTGGCGTTGTGGGCTTCGGCTCCCACGGCCACCGAAAAGGTTCCGTTCGAGCTGTTCCTTTAATGTAAAACGAAGCCCGGTAAGTAGTGGAAGGTTTCACCGGGATACCCCAATAACCCTCATTCGCAATTCCTACTCTCGCACCTGCTTTTTCAACGGTAAGACGCAAACATGTTTGCAGGGCACCGTTGATAGCATGGCGGCGTTCATCATACGGAATATTATCCGGTGTTGGAGCTATTAACTTGATTGAAGCCTTTGAATTAACCGTGTCTTCATTGACCAGGCTCCATCCTTCAGGCTTTGCCGGATTGTCTTTGAAGATGCGGTTGCGAATTAATTCCGCATACAAACCGCCATCATAGGAATGGTTGATCTCTTCTGTCATCAATCCATAAAGCATCGGGCTGACATCGGCACCAGGTTTAGTTAAGTCCAATGTTAGTTTAGGTGTTTGGGCGTTAGCGACGGGAATGATAAATGCCGATATTGCCAATACAAGAAGTGCTTTTCTTAATCCGCTTTCCTGAGATGTGATCTTTTTCATGAATACCTGTGATTGAAAGTTTTAGTTGTAGTTACAAGCTCATGAAAATAAAGATTTTCTTTTTAATAGGCATTTATTCAATGTGCCCTTCAGTTTTTCAATTTTTACCTGTTAGGCTATCGCTAACATAGAAATAATCAAAATCCACAAAACCACCAACATTCTTAGTTGCATAGTTGAATAGTGCAAAGCGGTAGCCCATAAAATGCGGAAGCGTATAGGTCATTTTCAATTGCGTCCCGACCGGCATCCATGTCTTTGCGTCCAAACTGTAAAAGAAATTGGCCACATCTTTTTTATCGGTAAACTCACATGTTACTTTGAAGAAAATTGTTTTTTGGCTGAGCGCGATAGTTTGTGCTACCTCTGGTTTTCCCGTGCTTGTATTGATCATCAGCACCACTTTGTTGTTCCCGTCCACTCGGACGCCAATTAAGCCATAGTTTTTCTGCAATAATGCTAATCCCGCAAAATCACCGTCTTTCATATTCGAAACATCAAGCGACGTAGTGCCTGTACAAACAGGGCCGATGGTACGTTGTGTTAATGAATTTCTTGCCAGTAAAAAATTTGTATCAATTCTTCCTGTGGTTAGACGCAAATAACCTTTTCTTGCTGTCAAAGACCAAAGACGGTTATCAGGATTGTGATTCCATTGCCAGGCCAGTGGGAATGCACGATCACCCTTTTTGCGGGTGAACTCATCCGATACAACGATGCTGCCAAGTAAACCTTTACCTGGCGGGAGTTTTAATATCTCCGGCACTTTTTCGTCCAATACCGGCCAACCATCTTCCCATTTTACAGGAACGAGATAAGGAATGCGACCAACAGCGCCGAAGTCGCGAAACAAATATGCATACCATACCCCGTTGGGTGTGTCAATTAATCCGCCTTGTGCTACGCCCAGATCCTGAAGTGCTACTCTTCCCTCCCAGGGACCACTAAGGTTATCTGCCCTGTGAATAACAACTGTTCTCATACCACCTCGTGGCCAGGTGATGTTAAAGAGATAATATTTGCCATTTACTTTAAAGAGTTGTGATCCTTCACCCAAACCACTTGTACCAGCATTCTGACTTGGCTGACTGACGTCTTCGATGATCACCTTGTTAACTCCACCGTTTTTTATTCCCGACAGATCTTCGTTTAATTCAACGAGCGTTAACTTTTTATTGCCGTATAACATGTAGACTTTTCCATCGTCATCAAAAAACAGGGAATGATCATGCAGACTTGGACGAAAAGAAATTGCTGTCCATGGCCCCTTCTCAATATCTTTTGTTATATAGATATGTGTTTTGCCACTTGTGGCGGAAAATGTAGAAACATAATACGTGCCTTTATGGTAGCGCATGCTGCTGGCCCAGGAGCCTCTTCCGTAAGCAGACTTCCCATTCTCTAAATTCATTTCGTCGTTGCTAACTAAAGTATCATAGGCGTAATTAACCAATTTCCAGTTGACGAGGTCTTTAGATTTCATGATGGGTAGACCCGGGCTCATGTGCATGGTTGTGCTGCTCATGTAGTAAGTGTCGTTAACCCTTATCATTGACATATCCGGAACGTCAGCAAAGAGGATCGGATTTCGAGCCTTCGCATCCTGCGCCATTGCCGGGAAAAACATGCTTTGTACAATGATCAATGTAAGACTCAACAACGGCGTCCGAAATAGTAAATACATAAACGGCATTTATTAAACAACACCTACGCAAAATAGTATTCGTTCGGCATTATCTTGCAAGTATTGTAAGCAATATCTTCCTTTCCTCCCAGCTCTAAACGCTGCAAACTATAAAATTAGCAGATTAATCAGTCCTTAAACAACAAAAGGGTCATTTCAACAAGCTGCGACGCCGGGTCTGAAAGGATAGTAAATTTCCCCGTTTTATCTATTTATTGTACCTGGTTAATCCTGGTTGTTGCGATGCTGCTTAATTCGTTCATTTCTTTTGCAGATAACAAAATATCCGCTGATTGAGTATTTTCAATTGCATGGTTCAATTTCGATGTACCCGGTATAAGAAGAATATTCGGCGCATGATGATACAACCAGCTTAAAGCTGTCTGCTGAATTGTTGCTTTATGTCGCCTGGCAATTTCGCCAAGGTTTGGTACAGGGTGGACGTTCCCTGCATTAATGGGATTCCATGGAATGAACGCGATATTGTGTTTGCTGCAATATTCCAATTCAACTTCCCATTCACGCGCAAAAATGCTGTATCTGTTTTGCAGGGACACAATCGGAACATACTCCTGTGCCTTTTTTAATGTATCGACATCTACTTCCGAAAGACCGACGTGTTTTATCAGACCTTGCTGCTGGGCTGATTGCAAAAAGGTCATCGTTGATTTAAAAGGAACAGTGGGATCTACGCGGTGCAACTGATAAAGATCAATGCGGTCAAGTTTTAATCTCTTCAAGCTGCCTTCCAGTGCTTTTTGTAAATGATCGGGATGGCTATTGATTTGCCATTCGCCAGGGCCGGGACGCTCATAGCCTCCCTTTGTGGCTATTACCAGGCCCGGTGGATATGGATAAAGTGCTTCCGCTATCAGTTCTTCGGATACATAAGGACCATAGCTGTCTGCGGTGTCAATGAAATTGACACCGAGGCCGGGCAATGCCTGTAACACCATGATAGCTTCATCCTTATCTTCAGGTTGGCCCCAGATACCTTTTCCGGTTAGTCGCATTGCGCCATAACCCATGCGATTCACAGTAATGTCATTGCCCAGCTTAAATGTTTTATTCGTGGAGTTGTTCATATCATTAAGTTTATCAGTCGGTAGATGTTTATATTCTCTGCATTTAAATGGTATTATCCCATGCTTTCAATTGGATTTCTTTCACCATGTCTTCGACAAACTTTGGTATCACATTGCGGAATTTTCCAGTATCGGCCGGAACAACACTGACCATAGCGGCAATCATTTCCGCTGGATCAAGTCTGCCTGCGTCATTACCCAAAAGGCTATCAAATGTTGCCCTTAAGTCAGCTTTCTTTGTAAAATTCTTACTGTCGTCCAACCAACGGAACGGGGCATCTGACATTGTCTCATTAAATCCCGTAAGATAAGCTCCTGGATTCATCGTCTGTATTTGGATGTTATACACCTTTAATTCTTGTTGCAAAGCT
>DASSFT010000463.1:0-5794 GCA_035694045.1 Chitinophagaceae bacterium | reverse complement strand
TCAATACACAGATATCCATGGAAGGTCATATAATCCTGAGCCAGGAATCTTTTCATAGTCGCACTCCTTCCGAATATTTTGTCGAGACGATCGAGCCTTCGGTCTTTATCTCCATCCAGTATGATGACCTGGAGCAGTTGTATAACCAGTCAAAGAAAATGGAACATTTGGGAAGACTGGTAATTACGCATACCATGATGCTCAAAGACCGGTGGCAGATGCAGATGGTAAAGATGACGCCGCGGGAAAGGTTCCTGAATTTTGTGATGAAGAACCCTGACCTGCTGCAGCGTGTTCCCCAAAAATATCTTGCTTCCTACCTCAACATAAAACCGGAAACGTTCAGCCGGTTTAAACACCTGCTTCGCGGTCACTCCCGGACTATTCATCCGCCGAAACCCGGCAACAGTCACTCCCTTTCTGCTGCCTGAAAGAGAAACGCGGCGGTTAAACACGTTCATCCATCAGGATAACCAGGTATCCAGCAGCAACAGCAGCGAGACAGCGATGAGTATTATTCCTCCAATGACAGAACTGCGGGCCGTAAATGCCTTTGTAGCCGTGCGGTTGAACGCGACGGGATAGACGGCATAGATTACACATTTTACCAACATGATCCACCCCGCGAGGGTAAGTAGAAGAGAAGGCCGCAGCTCCCAACGATTGTGAAAAGTAACGATCACAACAGCTATTGGCAATGTATAAATAACAACGACAAAGCCGCCATATGATTTGGATCGAAGCCATTTAAAAAAATCCACCCACGGCTCCGGCTGAAGCAAATGTGAAAAGCCCACGAGCAGTAAAACAAAACCGAATATTCTTTCGATCAGTAATTGCATCATCAAAGATTGACAATAAATACGGGGATCTTTAATTCATGCCTTACCGCGTTAATTGTTTCACCATAGATAATATCCTTGATGCCGGCATGGCCATGTGCTCCTATAACAAGCATGTCAGCCTCCCCTTTTTTTACCAGCCTTACGATCTCCTTGGCTCTCTCGCCAAAACCCATTAGCGCTTCAGCCTGTATTCCCCTTTCCTTCAACTGCTCGGTATAAAAAATGAGATGCTCCTTATCTTTCTCAGTTTCCAGATCGTCACTTTCATTCTCATATAGTCTTGCCGGTACGCTTTCAACGACATGGATAAGCAAATAGGAAGTATCATTGGTACCCTGCCCCAGGGCATGTGATAACAGTTTCTGATCGTTCTGGCTAAAGTCTAAAGCCACCGCAATACGCTTATACGATGGAACGGATAAGGTTTGGAGCGAAACGGCCTCAGGATGAAGTTGTATGGGAATGTTGCCGC
Organism: Chitinophagaceae bacterium; assembly: GCA_035694045.1. Taxonomy (GTDB): domain Bacteria; phylum Bacteroidota; class Bacteroidia; order Chitinophagales; family Chitinophagaceae; genus VBAT01. Next base: position 4,477 of record DASSFT010000463.1, on the reverse strand, counting down.
GGCGCCTGTGTAGCAGTGGGTATACGATCGCGATTATCAACAGGGCAACAAACGCCGTCCCCGCGACAATGATCACCACTTTCCAGAATACACTATTTGAAGTAGCGAAATAATCAGCTGCCTGTCCGGTCACCATATTCAGGTTGAGATACACAAGTATAGCCGTGATCACCCAGGCAGTCACCTGCACCAGTGGCTTGATGGCAAAACTGCCCATGGTCTTTTTGTCGCTTACAAAATGAATAAGAGGGATAACTGCAAAGCCCAGTTGGAGGCTCAGTATTACCTGGCTGAGGATGAGCAGGCTGTCTATGTCTTTCTCGCCATTGATGAGAATGACGATAACTGCCGGTATGATGGCGATCAAACGGGTAACCAGGCGTCTTACCCAGGGATTGATACGCAGGCGGAGATATCCTTCCATTATGATCTGTCCTGCCAGGGTACCTGTCACCGTTGAGCTTTGCCCGGAGCAGATAAGCGCTACAGCAAACAATACCGGCGCCACTTTGGTACCTAATAACTGGTCGAGTAAATGGTGCGCTGTTTTTATTTCAGCCACGTCAGTTCTCCCGGTTTTGAAAAAAACGGTGGCGGCCAACACGAGGATGGCTGCATTCACAAAAAAAGCAAGATTCAGCGCCACGGCGCTATCAATAATGTTTAAGCGAATAGCTCTTTTTATACCCTGCTTATCCCGCCTGATCTTCCGGGTCTGCACCAGGGCAGAATGCAGGTATAAATTATGTGGCATCACCGTCGCCCCAATGATACCGATGGCTATGTATAAAGCTGTGTCGTTTGGTATATGCGGAACAAATCCTGTAGCTACTTCAGCCAGATTGGGTTTGGCTAAAACGATCTCAATCAGGAACGACAAGCCAATGATAAATACCAGACCTATGATAAAGGCCTCCATTTTTCTCATGCCCAGCCTCTGGAGCAACAGCAATAGGAAGGTATCGAGCACCGTGATCAGTACACCCCATATTAAAGGAATTCCTGTCAATAGCTGTAAACCGATGGCCATACCCAGTACCTCGGCGAGATCACAGGCTGCAATCGCTATTTCAGCCAGTACATACAGCGCGAAATTGATCGGGCCCGGGTAAGTTTCCCGGTTAGCCTGCGCCAGGTCTCTTCTCCTAACGATTCCCAGTCTTGCCGACAGGCTCTGCAGCAACAGTGCCATCAGGTTGCTCATCAGGAGCACCCAGATCAGGGTATAGCCAAACTGGCTGCCGCCGGCAAGATCGGTGGCCCAGTTGCCCGGGTCCATGTATCCGACGCTTACGAGGTAGGCGGGGCCGAAAAAAGAAAGTATCCTTCGCCATACCGGCCGGTGCGCAGAGGTGGTATCAATCGTTTCATGTACCTCGCTCAATGATTTGTCATCATGGATTCTATTCATCATATTTTGCAAAAATGTTTTTCGAAAGTTGTTCGCTGATATTGATTGGAGACTGTTGCCTGATCTTTATTTCCAGTGAATTGTCAAAGCTGAATTTTCTTTTTACTTCGAGCCGGGTGCCAATGCCGATCTTTTTATGACCTAACAATTCCAGCATTTCACTTGATTGATCGCTGACATGGCTTACGACAGCTGGCCGGTTGAGAGGCAGATCCTGCAGGTTGACCTGGCGGCTCGTTTCGATTCGCCCGTGCATATCAGGAATGGGGTCTCCGTGCGGGTCAAACCGGGGAAAGCCAAGGAACTCATCCAGTTTATCAATCAGTTTTTTGCTGCTGACATGCTCCAGGTCTTCTGCGACCTCATGCACCTCTTCCCAGCTGAACTTTAATTTTTCTGCCAGGAAATATTCCCATAAACGATGGCGCCGCACGATCCCCAATGCTACTTTTTTCCCTTCAGGGCTGAGCCGGAAGCCATGATAAGCCTGGTAGTGTACCAGCTTTTTGTTCTTTAATTTTTTCATCATGTCGGTGATAGAGGCTGGTTTTGTCTTCAATTCTGCTGCCAGCTCATTGGTAGTAACTGTTCCATCGCTATGCTGAAGATGAAAAATGGCCTTGATATAATTTTCTTCACTCGTGGAATAATTCAACATGACTAAAAATATTTTTAGGCAAACCTAAAAAATATTTCTAAGGTTTCCAAATTTCCTGGATGCTGAATGTCGGATGCTAGATGCTGGATATTGGACACTGGATGCCCCTGGTGAATTGTGAAGCATCCAGCATCTGGTATCCAGCATCCAGTTGTCTATCTTTCCCCAGAATGAATTAATTTGCCCCCAATATCCAATAAATGAGTCGTTTCAGGGATTATGGCCTATTGATCGTTGCTTTAGTTGTACTGGCTGGTTGCAAAGGCAAGAAAAAACCGTCGCTTTCAGGGGAAGACCCTGTCGAAATAAATGATTTTATTGAATTTTTTCCCGCCAGGAATGTTCCTTACCAGTTTGGGGACACGACCTTAAATAAGAAGGAAAACGACTCCACCGTAATCAGCGCAAACGTCTTCGCGCAATTTATTCCCGATTCTTTGATCAGCCGGACCTTTGGAAAAAATGCAAAGCTGAAAATCTACCCGTTAGGGAGGCTAAAAACTTCGGAATCGGATAACCTTTTATTTGTAAAAATGGTATCAGGTGATAAGCGGGCGGCTTTTGTGTTTGCCTTTGACAAGAAAGACCAATTGAAAGATGGCCTAGCGCTCTTGCGTTATGGCCAGTACCCGAATGCACAGCAAACCCTGAGTGTTGATAAGAGTTATACCATCACCAAAACCATAACCCGGCGAAACACAGATGGTACGATCAGTGACGGAAAGGATGTGTATGGCCTGGAAAAAGAAACCGGTAAATTCATGCTGATAATGACCGATGCACTGGATGATAAGGTCACTGAAATAATTAACCCTATTGCTGATGGAACGAAGAAACATAAGTACGCCGCGGATTATACTTCATCTAAATTGAACCTGGTTTCGATACGTGACGGGAGAAAACCCGACCGGCTGAGTTTTTTTGTTCATATAGATAAAAATGACGGTGGATGTACCGGTGAATTAAAAGGAGAGGCCATCTTTAAATCAACGACGGTTGCCGAATACCGCGAGGGTGGCGATCCTTGTGTACTGCAGTTTACGTTTAGTGCCGCCGGCGTAGCATTAAAAGAATTAGAAGGTTGCGGCTCTCGCCGTGGTCTTCGCTGTTCTTTTGATGGATCTTTTGCAAAAAAGAAAGAACCAAAGCCAGCTAAGAAAACAACGGCGAAAAACAAATAATTAATAATATGATTCCAGTTGATCATCAGGTTGCCCCGGTTATTTTTTTTCGTTTATTTTGCGATTGTGTAAAAATGACACTTCATGAACTTTACTAATTTCTCTGTTCCCTATACGATAGAACAACGTTATTCAAGAAAGGTGGCTTATTTCTCGATGGAGTTTGCGGTTCATCAGCCCTTGAAGATTTATAGTGGAGGTTTAGGTTTCCTGGCCGGTTCGCATTTGAGAAGCGCATACGAGCTTCGCCAAAACATGGTCGGCATTGGCATCCTGTGGAAGTTTGGCTATTATGATCAGCAACGCAACCAGGACCAGACACTGTCTGTGACCTGGAGCGAAAAGCAATATAGTTTCCTGGAAGATACAGGCATTAAGTTCCAGATCAACGTGCATGAGCATCCCGTCTGGGTCAAGGTCTATTATCTCAATCCCGAGACTTTTAAAACGGCGCCACTATTCCTCCTTAGTACCGATGTAGCGGAGAACGATTATGTTTCCCAGACGATCACTCACCGTTTGTATGATGCCAACGTGGCAACCAAAGTTGCCCAGTTCATTTTACTGGGAGTAGGCGGTGCCAAACTGATGGATGAGATCGGCTTCAACCCTGAACGCTATCACCTGAATGAAGCTCCTGGCCTTTCGGCTGCATTTTATCTATACAATAAATTCAACCGCAACATCGAGGAAGTAACAAAACGGCTGGTCTTTACGACTCACACGCCGGAAGAGGCAGGCAATGAAAAGCATGATATTTACCTGTGCCATAAGATGAGTTATTTCTGCGGCCTGAGTGTTGATGAAGTAAAGAAACTCACAGGCAACAATGACGATGCATTCAATCACTCACTGGCAGCATTGCGGTTTGCACATATTGCCAATGGGGTATCGCAACTTCATGGTGAAGTGTCAAGAGCTATGTGGAGCAAGTATGATAAGATTTGCCCGATCATATCGATTACAAATGCTCAAAACTGGTGGTATTGGGCCGACAAGCAACTATACCGCTTTATGGAATCGGATAATGATTATGGTATTGATGACCGGAAAAAATATCTCAAGAAAAGAGCTTTTGAAATCGTAGCCGACCAGACGGGTAAACTTTTCAAACCAACCATCTTCACCATCGTATGGGCAAGGCGTTTCGCGGGATACAAAAGGGCGAACCTTCTCACTACAGACGAAGACAGGTTTGATAAATTAATGAATGGTATAAAATACCCG
>DASSFT010000462.1:0-6272 GCA_035694045.1 Chitinophagaceae bacterium | reverse complement strand
GGATATTTTCTTTGCATCGCATGGCTGTACACCACATGAAAATACCAGGTGATCACACCAGCGATCCAGATCAGCGGGAATGAGATCAACCAAATGCGGTAATCACTGAACAGTCGGTCCTTGTAGAGAATGTAGTTCATACCCAGGTCGATCAAAGGCATCGCGGCAAGAAAAGAATACCATTCTATTTTAGTGGATCGCTCAAATTTGATCATGCCATTACCTCCGTTGTTTTACTCATCAATGGCAGAATAATGGTCCTTTCAGTATTGGTTTCATGTATCTCCACCAGGCGGCGGCCCATCAACTGGTATTTCATGATAAGATTATCCAGTCCCGTTTCCTGGTCGCCTGTTTCCGTTATCATCTTTCGCTGCACGTTATTTTTTATGACAATACTCTCGTCCCCGGATTCGATGCCGATACGTAAAGGCGAGCTTTTCGCAGTCTTATTCTGGTAAATGGCATTCTCAACGATCACCTGCAAGCTTAACGGCGGCAGCATTTTTTCTTTGTCCGCCTCGTTTACGTTAATAGACAGCTCCACTGCGTCGCAGTATCTCGATTTGAGTAATGAAAAATAGGAGGAAATAAACTGCAGTTCGGTTGATAAACTGATCAGCGGATCTTCATCATTCCGCAACATGTAGCGGTACACCTTGCTCATTTCATCGAGGAATTTTTCCGCTTTTTCAGTGTCTTCCTGTATTAATCCCGACAATGAATTAAGACTGTTAAAAAGAAAATGCGGGTTTACCTGGCTTTTTAAACCGATCAGTTGGCTTTGCTTATAAGCCATCTTTAGCTGTTCGGTTTCTTTCAGGCTCGCTTTCCAGTTTTCAAACCGGTAAATGCCCTCATTTAAAAAAGTCAAAAAAATGTTTAGTATCCCGGTCGTGATATAGGCCCAGGTGAAATTATTCTCCTCTTTGCTGTCCCCAAGTAACCCAATCCAGTGATATATCTGGTAAATGCCATAGATCAGCAGGGCCGACATGGTCAGGAACAACAGGATCAATATTACAGTGCGTTTTAAAAAATTATGGTCCCCGGGCAGCCGTTGCCTGCAGGTCACCGCTACATGGCCATAAAGAATAAAAGAGGCGATCATTACCAGGAAAGTAAACGGAGTAGCGATCAGGACGACCCGCGCGGATGAGAAATAATCTGTACCAAATATTATGATATTCAACAAGATAGAAAACGGAGTCATCGTCCATAGCATGATGGACAGGTCCTTGTTCGTGTATCGGGGTAAATTAATCATTGTGTTAAAAGCAAATTACCACCTTTTAACCATCATTAACATCTCCCGTGCTTTCGAATCGCATAATCCGGGGATGAATTGTGCAAACAGGCGTCTGAATTGTATACCACAAACAGGTAGTTCATAGCACAGTTGGGAGTGCGGAGAGCTGAGAGCGCAGCCTCGCTAAAAATCGCAATTACGCATCCAGTATCCAGCATCCAGTATCCAGCATCTAGAATCCCGACCTGACTATTGACTATCGAATATCGGCTTACAACCCATCCCCCAATTTCCCCAATTCATCCCTCTCTCCCTTTCCTTCCATTGTGTACAAACCACATATTTGCATGACCAATCAAACCATTTCCATTAAACCTGTTTTATGAATCGTTGGTTATTTTCTTTTTGCCAAAAAAGGCTGTCCCCGGTTTTTCTGGTAACCGCAACTCTCGTAATGTTTCTTTCTTCTTTCCGGGTCAATAAAATGAATGATGATATTTGGAGACTGCTTGGCATCACACCGAAATCCGGTAATGAGAAGATAAAAAGCAGTTTTATGCACGGCTACCTTTATTACTACGGAGTTAAGAACATTAAAAGCCTGGTGGCAAACGATCGTGCAACGATAGCCAGCAATCTCCTTTCTTACACAAAACAATATGTTACCAGCGATGCATTCAGAAAAGAATATGATGAGATGCGTAAACAAGAGCAGCCCCCAATGCCTGAACTGAAATCTTTACGCAGCATTGAGAAAATACAAAGGGACGAGATCACAACAACCGAAAAATCGATCCGGGAAATGGAGAAAAACAGGAAGGACCTGCCCCAGTTTGCCAAATCAATAGAACCAATGCTCACCCTGCTTAAAGACAACCTGAAAAAATTACAGGATCCAAAAAATTCTTATTTCGCAGCTATTGCGCTGGGCGAAAAATATGAGCAGGAAAATGAAATTAAAAGATACAGCGAGAGAATGGAGCAATGGGAAGAGGACTACCCACCCCGTATCGACAGGTTCATCGCATCGAGATTGCAGAAAATGCTCGATGATACCAGGGATATTGATTTCAATGCCCAGTTGATAGAGAAAGAAGGAAAGAAAAAATTTGTCAACCCGGCGTATGAATCAAAAAACGCTGAATGGAAGCAGGGTTTTCGTGCGGGCAAAGAAATAACGGAGATGACAAGGGCCTTTGCTGCAAATTGGCTGGCTGAAATAAAAGCTAATTAGGCAATGTCTTCATTCTGTTTTTTGTTGAATCAAGTGTAGAAAAATTTTCCCCGCATTTACCAACAGCCATTTGATTAGAGAATCAAAACGAATTATTTATCCTCAGGCAATATCTTAATTAATCATTATTCATTAACTCTGATAAATCAAAGGGTATAGTTTTTGACTGGCTGCCTGTATGGATCCATTCAACTGGGGCATCATCGGCCCAGGCAACATAGCCACGGATTTTGCGAATGATCTTCAATTTATTCATGCTGTGCCGCAGCAAATAAAAGCAGTACTCGCCCATACTGCCGAAAGCGGGGAAAGATTTTCGAAAAAATACTCCGTGGAGCAGGTTTTTACTGATATCCGGAAATTCCTGGATGTTAAGCTGGACGCTGTATATATTGCCACTCCTCACACTTTACACTATGAACAGGCTAAGGCCTGCCTGCAACGCAGGATCCCGGTATTATGCGAAAAACCGATCACGATAAACACTGAGCAATTGGAAGAACTACTCAAACTCTCGCGGGAAAGCAATGCATTTCTCATGGAAGGAATGTGGACACGCTTCCTGCCCAGTATGAAAAAAGTACTGGAACTGCTGGACGAGGATAAGATCGGGAAAATCATTTCAATAAGAGCCAATATGAACTATCGTGCGCCTCACGATAAGAACAACCGGTTTTTCAACCCTGATCTCGGCGGCGGCTCATTACTTGATCTTGGTATTTATCCCGTTTTCCTGGCTTCGCTTTTATTGGGAGAACCCTACTCGATCAAGGCGGCTGCTATCGTATCGGAAGAAGGGATTGACCAGGCCTGTTCTATCCTGATGAATTATTCCAACGACCAATATGCCATTCTTGAATCTTCATTGATCACACAAACAGAACTGGTGGCAGAAATTGCCGGGGAAAAAGGGAGGATCAAGATTCTTAACCCTTGGACCGAAATGCCTTCCGGCATTCTACTTGAAATATATGACGAGGTAAAAATGGAATTCCCCTGCAAATGGGAAGGCAAGGGTTTCCAGTTTGAAACAGGAGAAGTGATCCAGTGCATACAGCAGAAAAGAATTGAAAGCCCGCTGATGCCACACTCGCTATCGCTGCAGGTGATGAAGATAATGGACGAAGTCAGGAACCAGGTCCATGTGAAGTATAAAAAGTTTGAATAAAAAATAAATAAACAAAGCCCCCGTCAATCAAATGGAAAACAAGACGATAATCCAGTTCTTTCATTGGTATATCGCCGATGATGGCAACTGGTGGAACTATTGCGCATCACAGGCCAAACGCCTCGCCGAACTGGGATTTACCCATGTTTATCTTCCCCCTGCCTATAAATCCGCCTTCGACGGAGAGCCGGGTTATGCGGTATATGATCTCTATGATCTTGGGGAATTTGATCAAAAAGGAAAAGTGCGAACGAAATATGGCACTAAAGAGGAATATCTCCACTGCATCGACGAGCTGCATAAAAATAAACTGGCCGTCATCGCCGACATCGTGATGAATCATCGCAATGGCGCCGATGAAGAAGAATTATTCAAAGCCCGGCCAGTGGATCATGAAAACCGGAATGAGTTTGTCGGCGAGGAAAAAGATATCCACGCCTTCACCAAATTCACTTTCCCGGCGCGACATGACAAATATTCCGCATTCAAATGGGATTTTCGCTGCTTTAGCGGCGTTGACAAATTCGAAAACGGCGGATCAACGATCTACAGCATCCTCAACGAATACGGTGACAAATGGGAAGATGTGTTGGACAATGAATTTGGCAACTATGATTTCCTGATGGGCGCCGACGTGGAATTCCGGAACGAGCATGTGAGGGAGGAATTAAAGAACTGGGGTAAATGGTATACTGAAACAACCAAAATAGATGGTTTCAGGCTCGATGCCGTCAAGCATATCACTCCTTCTTTCATCAAAGAGTGGGTGGCGGCGATGAAAGAACATTTTAAAAAAGATTTTTTTTGCATTGCAGAATACTGGAATCTCGACGTAAGTATATTATTCCATTACCTCGATACCATCGAAAATTGCGCGTCCCTGTTTGATGTTCCCCTTCATCATAATTTTTATGCGGCCTCCCTGCAAAAAAAAGACTATGACATGACAAAACTGCTGGACAGCACATTGTTCAAATTAAGATCATTTAACTGTATAACTTTTGTCGATAACCATGACACGCAACCCCTGCAGGCACTTGAGTCCCCGGTGGATTTTTGGTTCCAGCCTATTGCCTATGCAGTCATTTTGTTGAGAGAACAAGGTATTCCAACAGTCTTTTTTCCCGCATTATACGGCGCTTCCTATTCCGGCGATAAGGATGGACAACATTTTGAAATAAATCTTGGCGTTGTCAAAGAACTGGAAACGCTGTTGAAAATAAGAAAAGATTTGGCCTATGGCTTGCAGATAGATTACCTGGATCACGGCAATGTAATTGGATGGGTACGACAAGGTATTAAAGAAAAATCTAATTCCGGGTGTGCTGTGCTGATCAGTAATGGCGACGATGGATTTAAGACCATGGATATGGGAAAAGACAATGCCAATAAAATTTATGTCGATGCCTGTGGTCATATGAATAATGAGATCAAAACCGACGAGAACGGGCAGGGCATTTTTGAAGTGAAGGGTGGAACTGTGTCGGTGTGGATCTCGAAAAACAAATAATGACCTTATGAAAGATGGAATCATAATTTATCAGCAACAAGCCGGTGATCTTTTTCGCCAAAAGACTTCCGCGAAAAGACTGGCTACAGGTTTCCAGTTTGCCGAAGGTCCCTTGTGGCATCCGGGCGGTTATTTATTATTCAGCGATGTAAAAGCTAACCGCATCTTTCAATTGTTTCTCAGTGGGGTGATCCATGTGTTATGTGAACGAAGCGGGAGCCAGTACGTATGCGGTAAATACCTTTCAGAAATGATCGGTTCAAATGGACTGGCGCTGGATAATGATGGCAACGTAGTATTTTGCCAGCACGCCAATCACAGTATCGCCAAAATCAATAAACATAAGGATGTATTCAAGCTTTGCACCAGTTACAATGGGAGGCCATTCAACAGTCCCAATGACCTGGTTGTAAAATCCGATGGAGGAATTTATTTTACCGATCCTCCTTATGGACTGAAAAAAGAAGCATTAAAGCCAGATATTTTTCAACCCCATGCTGGTGTGTACCGGTTCCAGGATAACCAGGTTTGCTTGCTCAGCACAGACTTCAATTATCCCAATGGTATTTGCTTTTCAATCGATGAGCGCTACTTGTTTGTCGCCAGCAATCACCCGGATGAAAAAATGATCATGAAATACCTGGTCTCTTCAAAAGGAATTGTCCTGTCAAAACAGGTATTTGCTCCTGTCAATGCAGATGGTATTAAAATCGATGCGTTTAATAATATATATGCAGCGACGAACAAAGGTGTGCTGATCCTTTCCCCTGAAGGAAGGGAACTGGCGCTGATACCTCTTTCTGAACCTGCTACCAATCTCGCATTCGGTGGGCCGGATAACAATCTTCTTTTTATCACCACTTATCATTCAATCTATGCGGTAGAGATGAATATGGCAAGGCATGAATTGTTGCCGGCCAGGCGTAGTCCCCTGCCACTTACAAGTACACAATTGTATGGCTAAACTGTTTTCTTTTTTTAAATACCGATAGATGAGCGCAGCGTTTCCAATCGTAGGATGGGGCAATGGCACCAATATTTATGAAGTGAATGTGCGACAATACACAAAGGAAGGAACCCTGCGAGCCTTCATGGAGCATGTTCCACGACT
>DASSFT010000461.1:0-3902 GCA_035694045.1 Chitinophagaceae bacterium | reverse complement strand
AAACGCCAGGTTTTTTGTATGGGCAAACGCCATGAATTTCCATTTGGTCAATGCTTCAGGCATGGTAAAAGAAAATTCAATTGTACCTGTGCTATCTGTTCTCAGGTCTGGAAAAAAGAAGGCTGTCTCATTGAAGTTTTTTCGGATCTGCACTTCTTTTCCCTGCTCTGCCGGCACTGGCATGACGCTGGTAGAATAAGTGTAGCCAACGGAAGGAGCTGCACCAAGGCTAAATGTCCCAATTCCCGGGGTGATGTCCAGACCAGACATTTTTCCGGCCATATTATCACCTGCTATTCTTAGAAAAGGAACTGCGGTCGTCTGTACCTGGACCTCGTTTGCGGCATTATCTAAATAACGAAGAACGTTACCTCGTTGATAGTTTCTTCGATCATTGCCTACATCCTTCCACGATCCGCCCCGAATGATCTTACGAACACGACCAACATTGTCTCCTTGTTCATCTAATTCGTCATATTCTTTATAAACATATTTCCATCCTGTATCGATTATTTCCCTAAGGCCCGACATCAGGAATGTAAAATTCTGTTGGCTATTCCAGGTTCGATAATTATAGTAAGTGGGCCAGATACCCGGTGTGTACCAGTCATGCGGATAAAACTGGTCGAGCGAAGCATCGTACATCCCCGCCAGCATTTCGGCCGCTACCTTTTCATTTTTATAACCGGTCAGCTTTATTTTCCATTTTTCTTCACTGCCAGGTAGAGTTTTATCCCGGAACGTCGCATATTCGACTTTCAGCTCTTTGTTTGTCCAGGGAATCCAGATCGTGTGGCTGGATTGATAAACGCGGTTGTGCTTAACAAACAGGTAGGTGATGCCATATCCACCACGGTCGGCTTCCGAAGCCGTAAAAGCAACAGCTTTTTTTTCATTATCCAGTTGTACGAAATTATAAGTGACGTCTCCGGGTTGGCGCCGCTGGGTTCCTGATCTTCTTTCTCGTTGTTGGATGATAAAAAGGTTGTCCGCAGCTGATCCAATTTTTATGTTGGTCGTCTCGCCCGGTTCAATGGGTTTCGGGTCTTCAGTCCAGAGATAGGTGGCAGCATTTAACTGCTTGCTCTTTTCATCGATAAGCTCTACATATTTTACATCCTTTACTTCTCCTCCGTTTTTATCTTTTGTAGATATTTCCACCATATATATTCCCGGATCAAGTTTCGTCCCGATAGCTATCGGGATTCCGATTTCACCCCGATAGCTATCGGGGTTCGAGTTTTCTCTTGTTGAGTCCGTTTTTTCCAAAACTTTTGCCTCTTTTTCCAGGCTTTCCCATTGCCCTTCATTGTCGTACAGATCATGGGGGAAATTCCGAATGTACTCTTCCCTGCTCATGATAAATTGATCAGGCCTTGCCCAGTAGCGTTCATGGATAAGTCTTTTTTCCTCTTTCAGTTTTGTTAAAGCAATGGTGACCTTGGCAGGCTCGAACTCACCGTTCATATTTTCAGTCCTTATAGAAATGTTTTTTAAACTATCGAGGGATAAACTCTTGGGAATATCTACAGTGAGAATTAGTTCCTTGTAACCTACGGATACTGTTTTCTGGCCGCTTCTTGTTTCCCCATTTATGTCAGTAACATCGGCATAGACCATATAATCAAAAACCGGTTCGAATTTTTTATCAATAGACAGATCGGGAATAGCGGTAAATTCTACAGTAAACCTGCCTTCCCTGTCGGTCTTTACAGTGCCATGGGCAATTTCCATTTGTTCAGATGCGGGTTGCCACCACTTCCAGGATATCCATGAATATAAAAATCTCGCGTTACGGACTACCCGGTATTGTACAGTCGCACCGTCGATATTGTTGCCGGCATAAGCCTTTGCGAGACCGGTCAGTTTTATTTTGTCATTGAACTTATAAGTCCCTTTCAGGGGTTCATAGTCAACATAGAACTTTGGCCGTTTGTATTCCTCTACGCGGATGTCCTGTTGGCCGCGATTGAATTTCATCTGGAGGGTAAACTGGCCATTTAACACGCCACCGGGCAGCTTGAATTTTCCTGAGAAAGTCCCGTATTCATTAGTTTGTACCAGCAGGGAATCCTGTTTCTGGTAGTTCGCGTTCACCAGGTAGATCCAGGTTTTATAGTCGTCCCTGATTGATCGTTTGCTTTCCTTGCCGGACACAATGGCAATCCCCTTAAAGAAAACGGTTTGTCCCGGGCGATAAATTCCCCGGTCAGTAAAAAGATAGGTCATTGTGTTCCGATCGATCTCCTTTTCACCATTGACCAGCGGTGGAGGAGGAGGCTCGGCATTGTCTTCAAAATAATACCCTAACTCATCATTTAAAAAAAGATGGTCATTATTGTAGGTGATATCCAGGAAAACATTGCTGTAGTACTCATCGTCTTTCTTCTTTTCCATCCGGAAAAAGCCGTTATTATCTGTTTTGTACAACCGTCCCTTCGTTTTTAAGTAGGCAGAAGTTTTGTAATCATAAGTCCTTTCCCAAATCTGAACTGTTGCATTCACCAGGGGTTTACCATTGTCACGATTCAATACGAAAAAATCTTCATTATAATTTATGAAACTGATAGAAGAAACATAAAACAACCTTGCGCCGACGATGGCCTGATTATCTGTAAAGTTTTTCTCTGTTGAAGCCACTAGCAAGTATTCACCCGTGGATAAGGCATCCACCTTTATTTCTACCAGGTGTTCCTGCATATCGTTTGTAACAGGTAATGTTTGTTCCCAACTACGCAGGGATTTGGCAGCAAGGATCTTTTTCCAGTAGTCCTCGTTGTTCTCATTTTCCAGGTCTTTTTTCAGTTTGCTATCCGCATTGATAAGACGGAGGTAGACCTTATTGAAGTTGCGATAACTGACGGCTACCCGGAATGGTAATTCGGGCAGGTTTACTTTTTCTATGCCGAATGTAAGTGTAAGTTTGCTGATCTGCCTGAGCAGGTTATAACAATTTATCTTTCCTTCCGACGAGTCCTTCGCATTTCTCAGCCCGACTATTCTCTCGCAGATCTCCTTTGCTTTTATCCTGTCAAACCGGTGTGTGGAATCGCCATATGGTCTATACATCCCGGCTCTTCCTTCATAATAGTTCGCCACAAGATACCAGGCCTGGTCTCCCGGCGGCACATTTTCATACTGGTGTGCAACATGATTGATGGCATTAAAGTATAACCTGTCCTTGTCAGGATGAACGGACTTGTTCCCGACAAACTCGATACGTTTGAGATCTACATCGATGAGCGCATCGGGTTTTGGATCTTTGAGATGAAAGGCGATCAGCTTTTGATAGATGAGCAGGGCTTTATGCTGAAGCGATGAAGAGTCCCGGGTGATAAATTTTGCAGTGACAAAATCCGCAGCAGGATCGAAGGCGGAAGCCTGGTCGATCTCAAAAGCGTAGGCCGGCTTTTTCAGGTCCCGCTCATCATTTTCAAAATAAGGTAGGGCACGATGTGCCAGCAGGTCATAAAGGGTAGGACGGAGATGGCGCACATTTCCTTTTTCGATGATGGCATCGAATGGTTCAAGATGGGTTTGCTGCAGCAACTTCTCATTTTTTATCGACCGCAGATAAAGCTCTCCTATCTTTTTATGAAAATCTTCGGTACCCCAGGTGGCTATATCGTCTTTTTTAAAGTTGACGGTCTGGGTGCGGTTGTACAGCGTCCATCGTATACTTTGATAATAATTGAGATAAAGCTCTGCCACCAGGCTGCTCAGTATCGAAGCGGCTGGCTCCTGGCTAGTAGCAAGCTCTTTTTCCATGTCCCGAATTGAAGAATCTTTATTTGACTCCCGGTTCTGGTCCTGCAAGAGGGTCATGAATAGCAATGATTTTATTACCTGTACATCCAGCTTTTCTTTTTTTGCCAACGTATAGATTTTCCTGACTTCTACCA
>DASSFT010000460.1:0-4704 GCA_035694045.1 Chitinophagaceae bacterium | reverse complement strand
GGTTTCCCCTTAAAAGACCCGGCACTGGCTTATCCCAAATGGTCCGCTGCCCGGAAGAAGGTCAATAATGCAGAAAGAGTTTTTAGCGAAATCGCGCTAAATGACATAATCCTGCATACGCCCTACCAGGATTATGAATTGGTGCTTCGCTTCTTCAATGAAGCGGCTATCGACAAAGATGTCGAAGAAATTTATGTCGCACTGTACCGAATCGCCGGTGATTCAAGAATTGCCAATGCGCTGATCAGCGCTGCAAAAAACGGTAAGGGCGTAACCGTATTTGTTGAATTGAAAGCAAGATTTGATGAAGCGAACAATATACGCTGGGCAAAAAAAATGAAAGAAGCCGGCGTCAGGATCATCTACAGCATTCCAAGGTTAAAGGTCCATGCTAAAGTCGCACTGGTCAAAAAGAGAAAAGATAAACGAACAAAATACTATGGCCTGCTGGCTACCGGCAATTTCAATGAAAGTACGGCCCGTTTTTATACGGATCATATCCTGATGACTGCGAATAAGGAGATACTGAGGGAACTGGAACTGCTGTTTATCTACCTTGCCAAGCGAAAAAAATCGGCCCGGCACCAGGACATTGCATTCAAGCATTTGTTGGTAGCACAATTTAACCTTCAGCAGCGTTTTTTCGAGATGATCGACAGGGAGATTCGTTTTGCAAACAAGGGGTTAAAGGCAGCTATAACTATAAAACTGAACAATTTGGAGGAAAATTTGCTGATCAATAAGTTGTATGAAGCTTCCAATGCCGGTGTAACTATCAAATTACTCGTACGTGGCATCTGCAGATTAATGCCAGGAGTCAACGGTATGAGTGAAAATATCACCGTCAAACGGATTGTGGACAGATACCTCGAACACGGGCGGCTGTTCTGGTTTCATAACAATGGGCAGGAGGAACTGTATGCCGGCAGTGCCGACTGGATGAACCGGAATATCTATCGCCGCATCGAAGTTTGTTTTCCGATCTTCGATGAAGTGATCAAAAAAGAATTGAAAGACATTATTACAATACAATTAAAAGATAATGTTGCCGCAGTAGATCCCGCTGCACAAACCAATGATGCCACCGTCTCCGCCCCGGAAGAAAAAATAAGATCGCAGGAAGTTATTTACCAAATGCTGAAGAGTCATGAATAAGAATTATTTACTGGTATTGTTGATCGTTGGTTTGTCCTGCTCGGGACAAAAACAGGAATACAAAAGCCCGGCCGGTTATGATTTCAACCAACCGAAAAAGTTTATTATGCCTGAGTCATTGAACGAGATATCGGGCATCAGTTTTTATAAGGGTAGTAAAGACACCCTGTATGCCGAAGAGGACGAAGATGGGAAGTTATATTACCTGCACCCGGGCGACAAAAAAGCTACCATTGTTAGATTTGCAAAAGGAGGCGACTATGAAGATATAGCCATCCTGAATGAACAGGTGATCATCCTGAAAAGTGATGGCAAATTATTCGTTTTTCCCATCGCCGGGAAGCACCAGGATGAGGTAGCCAATGTAAAAGAATGGAAAGGATTGCTGCCGGAAGGAGAATTCGAGGGAATGTATGCCGACGAGAAGAATAGCCAGCTTTGGATATTATGCAAACACTGTGGCGACGATGAAACCACGAAGGCGATAACCGCGTATATGTTAATCATGCAGCCCGATGGCACACTTACAAGTGGCTCCAGCGCCACGCTCAGTGTAAAGACAATTGAGAAACTGACAGGAGAAAAAAAATTCAAATTTCATCCTTCCGCGTTGGGCAGAAGCCCGATAACAGGCCAATGGTTTATCGTTTCGGCGGTCAACAAGATGCTCGTCATCGCAGATAAGGATTGGAATGTGAAAGAAGTGTATCCTTTGAATCCTTCGCTATTCCGGCAACCTGAGGGGATTGCTTTCGACAACGAAAATAATCTGTATATTTCCAATGAAGGAGATGAATTGTCTGATGGCAATGTGCTGAAGTTCGTTTTCAAAAAATAACGGCTTTAAAAATTGCTTATGCGAAAGTTTTGGCTTGGCCTTGTACCGCTATTCCTGCTGGAAGGCTTTGCGGCCGGCCAGGACAGTATACGCCATCGTATCATCCTTATTGGCGACGCGGGTGTCATCAATAAGCAGCAACAGGCTGTGATCTCCGATGCCACATCGCGGATCATCCCCGACCATACCTCTGTAGTATTTCTCGGGAACAATATTTTTCCCCGCGGGCTTTCGTATTCCAGTGACAGCACTCTCGAGAAACAGGTTTTGCAGTCCCAATACCAGCCGATGCGTGGCAAAGGCGCACCAGTATATTTTATTCCCGGTAACAAGGATTGGGACAATTCAGGCAGGAATGGTTTGTCTTCCGTCAGGAAACAATGGGAATATTTGCGCGGGCAGAACGATCCTTTGCTTCAGTTGGTCCCAGCTAATGGTTGTCCCGATCCCGTTGAAATAAATATCAATGACCAGCTCACGATTATCGTGTTCGATTCAGAGTGGTGGCTATTTCCTTTCAGTAAACTAAACGGCGAAGCAGACTGCGATTGTACCAGCAAAGAAGATATAATCACAAAACTTGAAGAACTCTTTTACAAAAACAGGTTTAAGGTCATTATTCTCGCATCGCATCATCCTTTTCAGTCGTATGGTATCCGTGGGGGTAATTTTACCTGGAAGGATCATATCTTTCCTTTTACCGCTCTTAATAAAAACCTGTATATCCCGTTGCCTGTGGTAGGGTCTCTCTATCCTCTCCTACGCCGTTCATTTACGAGTCCAGAAGATCTGCACCATCCCCTGTATAAAGAGATGATCAGGAAAATAGATAATGTCTTTGGGAAGTTCCCCAATCTTATCCACACCGCCGGGCACGAACAGGGCTTACAACTCATTAAAAGCGATCGGCTGCAAATTGTAAGCGGGAGCGGATCGATGGCAGGCAGTGCGCTGCGAAGGAAGAGTTCAGTTTTTGCAAAAGCTGAACAAGGTTATGTAACGATTGACCTGTTGCCCAACAACGATACAAGATTCAACTACTATACTTACCAGGAAGGTGGAGCGAAAATTGCATTTTCTTACACCCAACCTTACCAGGACCTGAAATCGCAGGAGGAGGCATCTTATGCGGCCATCACAACAGACAGCATTGAAGTGAGCGCCTATGCCCCCTACGACCAGGTAAGCGGTTTGCACAGAAGCGTGTTTGGAGAAGGCTATCGAAAGGAATGGGCAGTTCCCACAAAATTGCCGGTAATCAGGATCTCGGAACTAAAAGGCGGACTTACGCCATATAAACGCGGAGGGGGACACCAGACTTTGTCGTTGCGGTTAAAAGATAAAGACGGAAAAGAATGGGTCTTGAGAAGTATCGAGAAGTTTCCCGATGTACTGCTTCCCGAAGGGCTGAGAGAAACATTTGCCAGGGACATCGCACGAGACGCCATGTCGGCTCAGCATCCCTATGGTCCGCTGATAGTGCCGGTGCTTGCAAATGCAGTTAATGTGCCCCATGCAAACCCGGTCATTGGATACGTAGCACCCGATAAACAACTGGGAATATATGAAAAGATTTTTGCCAACAGGCTCTGCCTGTTTGAAGAGCGGGAACCCTTCGGTAACTCGGACAATACCGCGGCTATGCTCCAGGAGTTGAACAAGGACAATGACAACAGCGTGGACAGTATCGGATTTTTCAGGGCGCGGTTGTTCGATCTTTATCTTGGAGACTGGGACCGTCACGATGACCAGTGGCGTTGGTATGATCAGAAAAAAGGAAGTGAAAAAAAGTATATCGCGATACCCCGGGACAGGGACCAGGCTTTTTACCGGAACGGGGGATTTCTTCCGAGTGTTGCTTCCTCCCGGGCTATTGCTCCTTTCCTGAGAGGTTTCCGGTCAGATTTCAAAAAAACAAATGAATTCTTTTTGAACGGGCAAAGTCTCGACAACAGGTTTCTCAATCAGCTGGATCATGAAACCTGGATGAAAATATCTCATGAGTTGTCAGCGGCGCTAACCGATAGTGTATTGGAAACGGGCCTAAGTAAACTGCCGCCGGAATCCTACCGGTTAAGACATGATGACCTGCTTGATAAAATGAAAAAGCGCCGTGATCAGCTTGCTGCAGCTGCAGAAAAATATTATTTCTTTATCAATAAGATCGCAGACATACGTGTATCGGATAAGAATGAGCTGGTAGAGATCATCGACGCACCTGGCGGTGGGGTTTTGCTGACGATCCATAAGCTCTCGAAAGAAAGAAAGGTAAAAGAGCAATTATTTTCAAAAGTTTTTTCTCCTTCTGTTACCAAAGAAATAAGGCTGTTTATCGGCCGTGGAGATGATAGCGTGGTGGTGAATACCCGTCAAACTTCTATTAAATTCAGGATAGTTGGTGGTGAGGGCAAAAAAGATTACAATGTGATCAATGCCGGAAAGAAGATGCATGTTTATGGCAAAGAGACAGATGTTTCTTTTGACGGGATGAGTTATAAGATCAGGAAACATTTATCGAATGATAGTGCCAACACAGCCATTTTAACTACGCGACGGTATAATGTTACCATGCCCATGTTGTTAGTTGGCCTGAATCCTGATGATGGCCTGCTGTTTGGATTAACTTTTAAACATACGCACCAGGGATTCAGGAAGGCGCCGTATGCAAGTGTTCAGCAGGTTGGCTTTGCGCATTCTTTTTCGACAAAGGC
>DASSFT010000459.1:0-6551 GCA_035694045.1 Chitinophagaceae bacterium | reverse complement strand
CCGTCCCCCATTTTCCTCCCGCTACCACCGGCTACATGATACAAGCCATCAAAGCCCCTAAATTCCTGTAGGCAGAGTTCAATTGCACTGCTTGCCGTGTTTGGGTCTGTTGCGTCGCCACAAATAGCCTGGCCATTCTTTCCCAGTTCATTTCCGGCCTGTTCAACACTGTCCTTACTTCTTCCCACTACAACCACTTTGGCTCCTTCCGCAATAAATGCCCTGGCTGCAGACAAACCAATGCCAGTAGTACCTCCAATAATGACAATCTTTTTATCTGGCAGCCTGTCCATTCTTCTTATCTTTTTTCAATCGAGCCTGTTTTCTTGTTCTTAACGATCACTTTCTTTTCTCCCGAAGGGAGGATTTCCTCTTTTATCAGGTAATGATCCTTGTCATAACTCGGCATTTCGTGTTTGATCTTCACTTCATCCGAACCTCTCCAATCCTCGATGATTACCGGTTCCCATTGTTTTGTTTTAGCCGATTTATACGCGGCATCTATAATTGCATTGACAATATACCCGTCGTAAAAGGTTTCTGCCGGCTGTTTGTCTTTCTCAATCGATTCAAACATATCTGTGAACATATGACTATAGCCCAATTCATGCACTTCATCGCCAACGGGGAAAAGCCAGCCGCTGCTGCTTTCTGCTTTCTCTGCCACATAGCTGCCAGTTTTGCCAGTCGTAAACATTTCAAACCCCGTTCTTAAAAAATTATTCGTCCAGATCGTGCCCTCGGTACCCATTACTTCATCTCTCAGGTCCATTCCACCGCGGAAACTCCAGCTCACTTCAAACTGGCCGATGGCGCCGTTTGCATATTTCACTAAAGCTACCGCGTTGTCTTCCGCATCAATCGGGTGGACTCTTGTGTCGGCCCAGCACATAACTTCGGTTGGCCTGATATCTTTACCAATGAAGTTCCGGCTGATCTCGATGCAATGACACCCCAGGTCTACAATTGCGCCGCCACCCGCTTTGTCTTTGTTCCAGAACCACTCACTATGCGGACCGGGATGTGTTTCCCTGCTTTTGGCCCAGATCACTTCCCCGATAGCACCACTCTGAATACTGGCAAGTGATTTTAAAAACTTCGGCGTATAACAAAGGTCTTCCAGGTATCCACCAACGATCCCTGCCTTATCAACTGCCTTTAGCATTTCCAGTGCCTCTTTTGCATTGCGTCCAAGCGGTTTTGTACACAAAGCATGTTTTTTTGCTTCAGTACAAGCCAGCACAGCTTCGAGATGCAGGTCATTCGGAAGGCCAATGACCACGGCATCCACATCTTTGTGTGCAACTGCTTCTTTAAGATTGGTGGAATAGTTCGGGATATTATAATCCTCCGCGAATTTTTTTGCTTTATCCTTATTCCTGCCATAAACCATGGTCACCACATCTTTTCTTCGCTGGGCGATCAACGATTCAGCATAAAAACGGGAAATAAACCCGGTTCCAAGAATGGCTAGTTTCATATTATATAGTTATTCTGTTTTGTTTCGTGTTTCCACCTCACCCTCCCGGGCTTTGCCCCCAGCTTTCGCTCCGCTCAGCTGCCTCTCCGACGGAGAGGGAGAGTAAGCGACATCCTTTTTGCTTATCCGCCTTCGGCGGATCGCAATGTTGCATCCAGTATCTAGTATCCAGCATCTAGCATCGTCCTCAAACCATCGGCCATGGAAACTTGCTTTTCAGTTTTATCTTCATCCCCGTCTGTGAAGATTTCCTTGCCGCCTCAATAATCTCAAGTACGTGCAGGGCATGTTCGGCGTTGATCCGTGGCTCTACTTTATTTACAAGCGCCTCACCAATCTTCGTCGCCCCCTCCTGCCATACGTATCCGCCCTTATCCGTAGATACCAGTTTTGGCGGTTCATCCCAGGACGTATCCATTACCACTCCATTGGTTTCCCAGTCATATCCTATCAAACGCATATTACCGGAGTCGCCGTAAATCTGTATCGAATGTAAGGATTGAGTACCGGCTTCATGACCATGAGGGTCAAAAAAATTAAACCCGCACATCACATGAGATATAACATTCTTATCATGTTCTAGCAGCACATGTGCATTATCTTCCGCCTCTACTTTTA
This sequence comes from Chitinophagaceae bacterium, assembly GCA_035694045.1. Classification (GTDB taxonomy): domain Bacteria; phylum Bacteroidota; class Bacteroidia; order Chitinophagales; family Chitinophagaceae; genus VBAT01. The sequence goes on along the minus strand of DASSFT010000459.1, from coordinate 4,453 downwards.
TTTTTCCTTTGTCATCAACCGTCCGTTCGGGCTTAACAATGCTCAGCATGGCCATTACACTTTTTGCCGGTCCCAACAGCCCCGTTAGCGTCGCCATATTATAGACACCAAGATCGGGCATGCTCCCTCCTAATTTTTCATAGAAGAATGCGGACCATGTCGGTCCTGTATGACCATATTGTCCGTGTGCGCTGGCCACCCTGCCGAGTTTTCCTTCCTGCAGGGCCTTACTCATATATTCAAACTGGGGACTATTGACTACCGCGGGGGCACCCCATATCCTGATTTTCTTTGATTTCGCCAGGTCAAAAAGCGCCTTGCCTTCGGCATAGGTATTGGCCATAGGCTTTTCGCTCCATACATGCTTGCCCGCCATCAGCGCTTTTTTATTGAGCATCCCATGTGCCTGCATGTCTGTTGTTGTCACCATCATATCAAATGGTACCCCGGCCAGCATCTTATCGATATGCGGGTAGGTTTGTGCGTTGACATTATATTTCTTGTTCTGTTCGACAGCTCTGTCGTATTTGATGTCGCACAAACTCACGATTTCGATCAATGAAGATGTCTGCAGGTGGGGAATATACCGGTTGCTTACACTGCCGCAACCGATCAGGGCAACACGCAGCTTTTTCTGCGGGGTTTCCAATGCAAGGCCTTCCAAAGAAGAAAGCAATACTGCAGCGCCTGCTGCAGCCGTGTATTGCAGGAATTTTTGTCTTGAAATGTTTTCAGGCATAACAAAAGTTATTTTGATTGTTAATTTATTAAGCTGCAAGAACCAAATAAATTCTAAGCTCAAATCTCAATATCAAAATATCCTACATTCAGGGTTTGGTTTTGATATTTATTTTTTGGTGCTTTTTTGGTTCTTGCTATTTGGTTCTTGGTTCTTTCATTTATTCATCCATGGACTCCTAAACCCCAGCATCTTCAACCCATTCTGAATATCCGGTATTTTCATAAACAATTTCCACAACAACCCTGTACGATAGTTTTCAATCATGGTAATGATAGGCCCCTGGTCGATAGCCAGGTGTGATTTGGCATACCAGTTATGTTGAATACTAAACCCGTCTACAAACCCGTAAGGACTCCAGATCTTATTACCCAGCTCTTCATAGAAATAACGCAGTGCCTGCATACTTTCCTTTGGTGTATAAGGCATGGAAGAAATGGCCGCCGTAGGTTGAATGACACCTTTATCGTTTTCCGGGCTATGTGCCACATAACCTTTGTAACTATCCCCGGCAGTCAACCCCCAGCATTTCTCACTATATCCTTTATACTTATTTGGATTCTCAATACAATAAGCCCTGTTAATAAGCGTATGATTTTTTCCCTGTTCAAAATAATCATTGCCTAAAGAGTCCATTAAACCGTTTGGATCAATTCCCTGGAAAGTATATTGCTCAAAGAATAAGGGACCGCCTTTGTCTTTATCATAATTTCCCAGCGGAAGCCTGTACCCATAATAAGTCCTTCCATTCTTGAATCCCTGGCTTCCTGCCCAGGTACCGTCGTAGGCCGCTTTTGAAATAGGATGACGCGGTGATGAGGCAGCCAGGATGTAAGTTATCAAACATTCATTCCAACCCCAGACCGGGAAGTTCATGTCAAAGCCATTGTTGGGACTCCAGTGCCAGTATAATTTCTTTTCATTGTTAGTATGCCAGTTCCAGTTGGCGGCTCCCCACATCTGGGAGATCCGTTTGCGCAAATAAACTTCCCTCGGTATGTCTTTGTTGAAATATTCCCTTGCACATAAAAACCCCATCAGCAAATAAGAGGTCTCTACGATATCGGCTGCATCATCCAGCCTGTCGAACCTGATCGTCTTACCCGTTCTTCCATTCATGAAGTGCGGGTAGATACCATGAAAACAATCTGCATTGATCAGGAAGTCGGCGATCTTGATCAATCTCCTTACCGCTGTGTCCCGGCCGATCCATCCCCGATCTACCGCCACAATGGTGCTCATGATACCGAAGCCTGTTCCGCCAATTGCCCCGGCGTCAGGACCAAATTGCGTTCTGCTGAAATTAGGTTCATCCCAGGCTTCATTAATATAGTCCCAATAATGTTCGGCTAATACAGTGTTACTTCTTTCCAATGCCAGCCCGCTTATGGGATGAGCTCCATGCCAGAAGAAACGGAAAGTTTGTTTTTGTATCGTTTCCAGGAGTTGTTCATCACTCATTCCCTTGATTACTCCTACGACAGGAACGGCATCGGGTCCGTCGCCATAGGTGCCGATCTTTTTCTTTTGGGCAAGTACGAACACGGAAAAAAAAGCCAGTAATAAAGTATAGCCTGTTTTTGTTATTATTTCTTTCATAACCCAGAAATCGTTTAACTACTCATTTCAACCAGGGACTTTCGAAGCCGAGTTTTTTCAACCCGTTCTTTATTTCAGGAGTACTCATGAATAATTTCCATAGTAACCCACTACGATAGTTTTCGATCATCACAATGATAGGTCCCTGGTCAATCGCCAGGTGTGATTTTCCATACCAGTTTTGTGTTTCATTGAAATCGTCCACAAACCCATATTCTCTCCAGATCTTATCCCCCATGTCGTAATAAAAATGTTTTAACGCCTTCATGGAATATTCGGGGGTATAGGGAAATGCCGACAACGCCGCGGTAGGAGATATTGTGCCATTATCATTGGTGGGCGAATGGGCATCATATCCTTTATAGTCATCGCTCGCCGTTAGTCCCCAGCAATTTTCACCATATCCTTTGAATTTTTTTGGATTGTCAAGACAATACGCACGATTGATCAACGTATGGTTTTTATTTTGTTCCCAGTAGTCGGCGTAACGGTCTTTCAACCCTCTTGGATCCAGTCCCAAAAAAGAATAATGAGAAAAGAACAGCGGGCCTCCATAGTCAAAACCCAGCGGCAATTTTATACCATAAAACTCTTTCTCGTTTTTAAAGAAATCGCTGACAGCCCAACCCCGATGATAAACAGCTGAACTGACCTGGTATCTTTCGTTAGGACTGGAAGCAGCCAGTATGTACATGATCATACATTCATTAAATCCCCGGACCGGAAAATTCATGGCCCATCCATTGTTGGGGCTCCAGTGCCAGTACAAAACTTCCTGTCCCTGCGTGTACCAGTTCCATTCAATATCACCCCATAACCAGGAGATACGTTGCCTTAATCCTCTTTCAACAGGATTGTCGGCATTAAAGTATTGCCTTGCACAAAGAAGTCCCTGCATCAAATAAGAGGTTTCAACCAGGTCACCTCCATCGTCCTTACGGCTAAATGGGATCGTCTTACCTGTAGCTCCGTCCATCCAGTGCGGGAAGACGCCGTGATAAGTAGGCGATTTCACCAGGAACTTTGCCATTTTTAATAAAAATCTCGCTGCTGTATCACGTGCTATCCATTTTCTTTCGACAGCAACAATGACACTCATGATGCCAAAGCCCGTTCCGCCAATCGTTACTGTTTCGGGTCCATAGTCGGTAATATTACTTCTTTCTCTTGCCAGGCCGCTTATCGGGTGAGCAAAATCCCAGAAGTAACGGAATGTCTGCTTTTGTACAAGGTCCAATAATGCAGAGTCAGTTAAATTCTTTTGCTGGGAAAAACCTGTTCCAGCCAATAGTGCAAATGTTATGATCAATAATCCTCTCATCATGTTTTTTTTGATAAGTCGGTGGAGAGCTGGCTTATCGCCAAATAAGGACAGGTCGTTACTCACCACTCACCTCCCGATGGTCCCGATTGCTATCGGGATCGGGACACCATTCACTTTCTCGCATATACCCGCACATAGTCTATTTCCATCCTCCACGGAAGAGTTTTATCGTCTATTCCTTTTTGACCACCCCAGTTACCTCCTACCGCGATATTCAATATCAAATGCATTTTATTGTCAAAGGGCCAGTACTCATAGCCTTTGTGTTCATTGGCAAAGGTGAAGAATACTTTCCCATCAACCGCTACCCTGATCGTTTCTTTGTCCCATTCAAGCGAATAAACATGAAAGCTGGAGGAACAGTCAGGAATATAGGTCGTATCGGTTTTCTGGGTGCCGATAACATGATAATATTTTTTACAATGGATCGAACCGTGAATATATCCCTGGTTAAACCCTACATGTTCCATGATATCGATCTCTCCGTCATCGGGCCAATTCTTCATATTTTCCGCCAACGTCCATATAGCAGGCCATGAACCTTTGCCTTTAGGGATCTTTGCCCTCACTTCAATCTTTCCATATTGCCAGGATGCCTTACCTCTTGTAAGCAGTCGTGCTGACGTATATTTCAAAGAGTCCTTTTTTTCTTTCCTCGCTTCGATGACCAGTTTACCTTTTTCCACTCTTGCATTGTCCAGCTTCCTGTAGGTATAATATTGCAGTTCATTATTTCCCCAGCCATGCCCGCCTACATCATAGGTCCATTTTGTGGTATCGGGAAGTCCCTT
>DASSFT010000458.1:0-4557 GCA_035694045.1 Chitinophagaceae bacterium | reverse complement strand
GGTAGAAGATACGGTACTTAGCGAAACAAAAAGATGGGTACTGGTATGCCCGAAGGGTGCGGGTCAATGTTGTCTTTTACTTGCAAAAGCTGCCAATGAAGAGCAGCGGAGCCGGGTCGGCAATCAAACTGGCGGAAGGGTCTTTCTTTTTCTTTATACCGATGATTTCTGGAGAGACTATAAAGTATTCCTCGAAAAAGGCGTTGTATTCGTAAGAGAGCCGGTTGTCGAAACTTATGGCACGGTTGCAGTATTTGAAGATCTCTATGGAAACCTTTGGGACCTACTTGAGCGAATTTGAAAGTGAGACAATTTGAAAATTTGAAAATGAGATGACCCCCAGCAATTTTCAAATTTTCAAATCTTCAAATCTTCAAATCTTCAAATTGATCAATTCTAGTGCTTATCGTATAATTCCCATGTCGTTTGCGTATAAATTCCCACCTTAAACTGTAATAAACACCCACTAATTGCGTTTAATAGCTTTTTGTGTCGCAGACTGCTGAAAACAGAAAAAAAGTTTTAGCATTTTTAAACCCCGGAAAGATGCCACAGTCTATGTCCGGTTTAAACAAATCAACATTTATGAAAAAGACCGCCCTATTGCATTATTTATTCGCTTTCGCTCTCCTGATTAGTTTCTCAGCCTGTAAAAAGGAAGCAGACAAAAAGGATAACGATGAAATGTCCGTTCATTCCGATGACCAGTCGCAGTTTTCTTCTGAGATCGACGGAATAGCCAATGATGCTGATCTTACGATCGAATCTTCAGGCAGCCTGACAGGGCGCTTTGAGGGCATCCAGGGTGTAATTTGTGACGCAACTGTTACAATGGACCTTGCCAGCAACCCGAGAACTATCACTATTACTTACGACGGCACGGTTTGTCCCGGAGCGTTTCACAAACGCCAGGGTGTTGTAGTGATCTCGATGGCCCAGGATGTACAATGGAAAAATCCGGGTGCAGCGGTCACCGTAACTTTCCAAAATCTGAAGATTACCCGTTTAAGGGATAACAAAAGCATCACCATTAACGGCGCACAGACTTATACTAATGTTAGCGGCGGATTATTAGTAAATCTGCCTAACCTGAACAATATTACTCACACTATTACCAGCAGCGGTCTGTCAGTGACTTTTGACAACAACTCACAAAGGACCTGGCAGGTGGCCAAACAAAGAGTGTTTACCGGGAATTATTTAACCAACTCCGCTGTCGTCACCACTACGGGTACACATACCGACGGCAACAATACCGGCATTGCTGAATGGGGAACTAACCGTTTCGGCGGAAGTTTTGCTACAGCTATTTCGGAACCTCTGGTTATTCGCCAGGAATGTAATTTCCGTTTGACAAGCGGCCAGGTAAAACATAGAACCAACCTGGTAACAGCTACGGTTACTTTCGGTCTCAACTCCAATGGTGAGCCGACTACTTGTCCTGGTTTAGGTACTTATTATTTCAAAGTAATCTGGACAGGGCCGAATGGCAATAGCATCACAATCATCAGACCTTATTAATCTAACAGGATAAATCACCACAACCGCCCTGGCAATTGCCGGGGCGGTTTTATTTTGGCGCTTATATTTGCTGCTTATCAATTAAACCACGATGATCCGGCAGGCAAGGACAGAAGACATTCCACGAATACAGGTTGTCAGGAACTCTGTAAAAGAGAATATGCTTTCCGATCCATCGCTGGTGCCGGATAAAGATGTGGAAGATTATATCAACAACCGCGGCAGGGGATGGGTATGCGAGATAAATGATGAGATCGCCGGTTTTGCCATTGCATCCATAAGAGATAATAATGTGTGGGCCCTGTTTGTTCAGCCCGGTTTTGATAAGCAAGGTATAGGCCGCAAGTTGCATGATGAAATGATGAACTGGTATTTCAGCCAGACCGATAAAAAGATATGGCTGGGAACGGCTCCGGGCACAAGGGCAGAAGCGTTTTACAGGAAAGCAGGTTGGAAGGAAGTAGGCACGCATGGGAAAGGAGAAATAAAGTTTGAAATGGCAAGAGAAGAGTGGCAACGACTTCGTTGATATTTTTTCATCCTGAGAAATAGTTTTAAATATCTTTAATGGATAACTTCTAACGCATGCAGCCAAAACAATATGGAGTTTTTTCCCTCCCGGTTATCGTAGGCGCTCTTGGTTTCTTTGTTGATATTTATGATTTGCAGGTTTTCGGTCTTACCCGGATTGCCAGTTTTAAAGATTTAGGTATAACGGGCGATGCCGCCAAAACGGTTGGAGAGAGCGTTGTCAACTGGCAAATGTTCGGCCTGGTGATCGGGGGAATTGCCTGGGGCGTATTGGGTGATAAAAAAGGCAGGAAAAGTGTTTTGTTCGGTTCCATTCTTTTGTATTCCCTGGCAACTATTGCAAATGGATTCGTGCAGGACATCAACACGTATACTATTCTTCGCTTTGTCGCCGGGCTTGGATTGGCGGGTGAGTTAGGCGCAAGCATTACGCTTACGGGCGAAATGCTCCCAAAAGAAAAACGCGGCATCGCGGCAGCTATCATTGCCACATCTGGAGTAATGGGAACTATTGTGGCTTATGGTGTATTGGACCTGAGCAATGAGAACTGGCGTCTTTGCTATTTTGTCGGTGGCGGAATGGGCCTGGCTTTATTATTTCTCCGGATGGCCGTCATTGATAGCAGTATGTACAGTTCCGTGAAAGAGGGAGGAGTAAAAATGGGAAAGCTTTCGATGATCTTCACCAGCCGGGAACGATTTATCCGTTATTTCCGTGGGATTATGATCGGGCTCCCTGTCTGGTACGTGATCGGGATATTGATTTTTTTTGGAAATGATTTTGCAGCGAACTTCGGCATCCCCGCCGGAAAGGGAGAAGGCCAATTTTATCAACCTAAAGCACTCATGTTGCAATATGTCGCTCTTGCTTTTGGAGATATGAGTGCGGGCCTGTTAGCGAATTACCTGAAAAGCCGCAAAAAAACTCTATACATCTACTACAGCATCCTCACGGTTTTTATCGCTTTGTTTTTTATTTTAAAAGGCGGCGGCAGCCCGCTGGGTATGTATTTATTATGTATGGGACTTGGTTTTGGTGCGGGTATATCCGTGTTGTACATAACTATGAGCGCTGAACAATTCGGCACCAACCTCAGAGCCACGGCAGCCATTTCCATTCCGAATTTAGTTAGGGGCTTTACTCCATTAATGTTGTTCCTGTTTCAATTCCTTCGTAGTAAAACGGTGTTCAACGATTATATCACAGGTGCCTGGGTGGTAGGGCTGATCGTTATGATTTGTTCGTGGATAGCGGTCTATTACACTAAAGAGACTTTCGGAAAGGATTTAGATTTTGTCGAGAAGTAATAAGGGCAAATAAGCCCACAGACCTGCCTGCGTGCCGTCGCCATAGGCTTTGGCCGTGCGCCGTCGCTGAAGCTATGGCGAAAGCGACCGGAGACCGGCATGCAGGGAGCCGCAGAGGTTACACTGAGAGCCACAGAGAAGATTTTTTTCGGATTTTTTTAGCGGACTGTTAAACTATTTAGCCGGTAATCGCCCGGCAAAAACATGACTTATTTTTAAGCCTTAACCGGCCAGCATGCTTTTGTCTCTGCGATTACTGTTACTGGGGACCTTCTCATTAGCGTTTTGGCGCGCCGGGATTGATCGAAAGACTGAGGTGTCAATTCGCCCTTCATCAACTGCAGGTACAGTAAATATCAGTTTGGATCGTGAGCCGGTTGTCACCAGCGATTCTCCTTCTTGTGTTATCCCCTTCAACAGGGTGGGCAACCTGATCGTCATAAAAGCAAGGGTCGATACAATAGAAGGCAATTTTATTCTCGATACGGGCGCTCCCAAACTGATCCTGAACATGACTTATTTCAGAAATTATCCATCGACCAGCGAAGACACTGAACCGGGAGGAATTACCGGCTCTACGTCAACAGCCAATCCCACGGAGGTTAGTACTCTTTCCTTTGGCTCAATTAAATATTACAGGGTAGAAGCGGACAGGGTAAACCTGGGTCATATTGAAAACAGCAAGGGCATCAAAATACTGGGACTTCTCGGCATGCAACTGTTCAAAAAATTCGAAATGATCATAGATTACGAAAAAAGCCTCCTGTATTTGCATCTTATCAACCGCAAGGAAGCGTCCAGTTATAAACATGAAATGCTGAATGACACATCCGCTTACAACACATTCAACATAACCATTATGGAGGATAAGCTGCTGGTCAATGGGGAAATGGCGGGTAAGAAGCTCATTTTTGTCATCGATACCGGAGCTGAATCCAATATCCTGGACAGCCGTCTTTCCGGTAAAATATTTGAAAACGTATCCATCACCCGCCGTATAGTGGTGACCGGAGCTGGTAATAAAAAGATCGATGCACTCTATGGTGATATGAACAATGTGAAGATCGGCGCGGTGACGATGAACAACCTGCCCGTCCTGGTAACCAACCTGGAGAAAATGTGTTTTGCCTACAACCAGTGTATTGATGGTATGTTGGGTTTCGATTTCCTGTCATTGCATAAAATTGGATTTAACTT
>DASSFT010000457.1:0-4120 GCA_035694045.1 Chitinophagaceae bacterium | reverse complement strand
GGCTATGCTGGCGGCCCCTTTTCTACCACCGACAAGCGATGCGGAGGAGGAAGATCAATAACCCGGAGGTTACCAATGTCTTTTTATGCTCCTTAACGAATGAGTTCTTTTGCCGGTATCACTGTTAACGATGCCCTTTTTATCTATGGTGTCTATCCTTACTTTGCCAGAAGCATGAATGATCAGCTCGGAATTGAGCAATATGCCCACATGCACTATTTCCTCTTTATCATCAAAGAAGGCAAGGTCTCCGCAGGTTGCGTCTTTAAGCCTGTTTACAGTTCTCCCCAGCTGTGCCTGCTGCCAGGCATCCCTGGGAAGATTAAGACCCATCATTTTGAAATTCACCTGCACAAAACCACTGCAATCAACACCAAATAAAGTACGACCACCCCACATGTAGGGTGCATTCAACCATTGATGTGTCAACAGCTGCACAACCTCGGGGTTTGGTTGTACCTGCTGCCGATCGATGAAATTGCCGTTAAAACTATAGTCAATATCCCCCAGTCTGCCCTTCCCTTCGGAAAAAAAAGGAAGTGAAGAACCCAGCGGAACATTTATGACCTGGTTGCCGACGACGATTGTATTGATCAGACCGGTAGTTACAAATTCAGAGTTTCTCTTCGCTTCTTTTTCAGTTGTTTCCTTAAGCAGGGTCCTTGTCAGCCAACCTTCGTAATCATCATGCAGGCTGCATACCTTTACCCATAACCTGTCTTTTTCCTTCAGAATTCTTACCGTTTCTCCAAATAAAAGCTGGCTTACCATCTCCCGTTGATGGCGGGCTTTTCGCCGCACCGGAGCCGCGGGCACGGCTATGACTGCGTATTCCATAATATTTAACGAATATAATAAATGGCTGTTATTATACAGATTGTGAATTATTCCCGATGTTGCATCTATAAAAAAACCGGATGCTGGATACTAGATGCTGGATACTAGATGCTGGATGCTCGATGCTGGATGCTGGATGCTGGATGCTGGATGCTGGATGCTGGAACACCTCTTTATAAAAAAATACCTATTTTCCGCTTGTGAACAAAGGAAAGTATGATCATATAACCGACCAGGAACTGCTGGAAAGATTTTATGCCGATCATAACAATGAGTGGCTGGGAATACTCCTCGAGAGATATACCCTGTTGCTGTTGGGTGTTTGCATGAAATACCTGAAAAATGAAGAGGATGCCCGGGATAGTGTACAGCAGATCTTTTTAAAAGTGATCCAGGAACTGCATAAATATAAAGTAGAGTATTTCAAATCCTGGATATACATGATCGCGAAGAACCATTGCCTGATGAAGCTAAGAGACAGGCAGGGAAAAATGCCCGCGGAGATAAATGACAAACTGATGGCTGCACCCGCTGATGAACCGGACCAGCAGTCGTTAATGAAGAATGACCTGGCTTTTGAAACCATGGAAGAGGCCCTGAAGGAACTTAACGAGGAGCAACGGCAATGTGTAACTTTGTTTTACCTTGAAAGACGATCTTACCAGGAAATTCATGAGATTACCGGGTTTACCTTATTGCAGGTAAAAAGTTATATCCAGAACGGTAAAAGAAATCTCAGGATACTTATCGAGAAAAAAATGAAAGAAAGCCCCAACAAGTGAAATGGCAGACAACCTGAAAGACATATTGTCCCATTTGTCCACCGATATAGACCAGGAAACGCTGTTGCTTTACCTGCAGGATAAACTGTCGGAAGAAAAAAAGCACGAAGTGGAGAAAAAGTTGCTGGACAATGAATTCGCAAGTGACGCCATGGAAGGCTTGCAGGAAATCAAAGACAAGCAACAGATCGCCTTCATGGTTGAAATGCTCAACCGTGACCTCAAGAAAAAAACCGAGAAAAAGAGACAGCGGAGGGAAAAAATGAGATTAAAGGACCAACCCTGGCTCTACATCTCCATCGTCATTATCATTCTCCTGATCATAATCTCTTACATCGTGATCATGAAAGCCATGAAAAAATAGATTCTCGCCACGGCGCAACGACGCGGCGTTTTAAGCCAGGTCAAGTTGCTGGTCGCTGTCCCGCATTATGCGTGACATTCTTTTACTGAAATGTTTCTAGTATTTCGTTTTGCCTTCCCAGTTTTTCCAGGCAACAAATATTTCTTTTGCTCCGGGATGAGGACAATGGATAAAGGGGATCTTACGCCCGCTTATCGGGGCATTGATCTCACTGTAGATAAAATTATCATCAAACTCAATTTCTGCTGCTTCTTCGCGGGTATTCGCATAAATGACCTTTCGCGGTCTGGCCCAGTAAATAGCGCCAAGACACATAGGACAGGGTTCGCAACTTGTATAAACGTCGCAGCCATCCAATTGGTAAGTATTTAATTTCCTGCACGCCTCACGGATGGCTACTACCTCGGCATGGGCCGTGGGATCATTAGAAGAGGTCACACGGTTGGTTCCTTCCCCTACAATCTCATTATCCTTGACGATGACGCAACCAAAAGGACCTCCCTGTCCACTCTCCATTCCCTGCCTGGAAAGAAAAATAGCCCTTTCCAGGAATTTTTTTTCATCCGGCTTTAGCATAGAAATAGCTGTTTAATTATCCAAATTAGTTGATTTACTGTGGATTTAGTCGAAGTTGTTCACAGATTATACACGAAAAAAGAAGTCAATATGAATTTAATATTAATTTTAGGTTAACACCCTTGGCCCGGCACAAAGCTTCGTAATTTATTTTATAATTGTTGCCAACCTAAAACTGATTTTATGAATTGGGAAACTGTTACTTCTGGTCTGGGTCAAAAAGTATATGCGCTGAGAAATGGTGGCCGTAAGATCCTTACACTTGCTTTTAACTCGTCCTCAAACTTTGTCAAGTTGGAATCAGAAGGTGAAAAAAGGGCATTCACTCTCCGATATGAAGGGTTTTTGAAAAACAGGTTGGTAATGCGTAATGAATATGGCATTAGGATCGGACATGTAACCAGCGAGAACAAAGAGAACCTGATTGCTTTCAACGATGAAAAATTCTTTTATACGATCACCCAGGAAAAAGAACCAAATCTTATCATCTATAAAGATTCAGTGGAAATTCCCCTGGCTGTTTGTGCGCTGAGCCTGGATAAGGAAGGTGTTCTTTCATCGGTTAAACCGGCAGCCACCCATCAAAGCCTGCTGCTTGCACTTTGCTGGTACCTGCACCTGCCGGTAGTAAGAGAGGCCGAAGTGCAGTTTGCCTAGTTAAGTTTTTTACTTTTTACAATTTATTCCAGCTGTCCTTTGCAAATTGTTCCAGGGATGGATCCCTTGCTCCCATTAGCAGCAGGACACAATCATCCGTCAAATGAGGCCGGACTGTTTCCAGGAAGTTTTCACGGTTCTCTATAAAAAAAGCGGGCTTATTCAGCGCTTTTAGATCATTGATCAGGTCATTAGCCGAAATGTCCTTTACAGCCGTGCCGCCGGCATAAAATATCTCGCTCATCCATATTTCATCCGTTGGCCGCAACACAGCGGCTATTTCCTGAACGAAATCATTGCGCAGGAACTTGGTGGGTCCGTACCCGTGAGGTTGAAACCAGGCAACCACTTTTGAAGCGATGGGTTGGCAGGCTGCGATAGCCGCGGCGCATTTTACGGGATTATGGGCAAAATCATCTATCAGCCATACGCCATTCTTGTTTCCCAATACCTGGTGGCGGCGGTAAATTCCTTCATACCTGCTTAAAGCTTCGGAACAGGTTTTAAGACTGATGCCCAACTGCGCAGCTGTGGCTGAAGCAGCAAGGGCATTTTCCATATTGTGCTTTCCAACCAGGTTCAGCCTGAAATCCTCTCCATTTATTTTAAATGAGATCGCCAATCCATGCTGGCTGAAGTCGGAAGCTTTGTATCCCGCCTCATTGATATCCCAGGAAAAATCCTGTCGCTTGTCCTGTGAGAACGAACGGGTCAGGGAATGCGATTGATTAACTATAAAGCGTTTTGAATTCTCTTTAAATGTTTTAAATATTTCGAGCAGGGTTTCGATCTCTTTATGGTCTTTGTCGATATTAAGCAATAGACCTATTTCAGATTTGTATTGCACAATCGATCCATCGCTCTCATCAGCCTCTATCACCAGCCAATCGCCCGTACCTACTTT
>DASSFT010000456.1:0-5968 GCA_035694045.1 Chitinophagaceae bacterium | reverse complement strand
GTGCCATTTCGCGCTGCGATCCTTCTGGAAAAATGCCAACATCCGTGCGATATTGAAAATCCTTTCTTACCAACTTATATTCCCTGGCTGCCCTACTATTGTCAAGCGGCTTCCAGCTGCCGGTCAGGACACTTGGATCTGCAGGATCGATTTTGAATGTAAATGTTCCATCGTCCACGGCGTCACCCGGTTCTTTCGCGGTAATGGAATAAATGCCGTTGTCTTCACTGATGGTGCCAGAAAAAGTGCGGTCAATACCACCAACGATAGATCTTCCCTCAACAATTCCTTTCTCAGCTTTTGTTATCAGTAGTGTTATTTTGTTTTCGCCAAAAGGACCGACAAAGGAGCCGAGGATCTTTGTAAGCACTGCGGCGGTTAGTTCGTTCGTAGATGAATGCTTAGTCCCGTCTTTACAGGAAGCCAGTAAAACCAGGGCAAAGGATAGGGCATAAAATTTTCTCATAACGGAAGGTTTAAATTTGTGAAGATCCAGGTTGCTTTAAAATTAAAAAAAATTCCCCGGGGTACAAACATATTGAATATGGCGTTGCTGGTCCTGCTGGCTTTTTTTTGCTGGCTGATGGCGCGTATTATATTTAACTATATTCCGTATAATACTGATGTCGGCTTTCTTCGCATCAAGCAACAGTATATTCATATCGATTACTGGCGAACGGCTTTTTTTATCCATGTGTATGCAAGTATCTGGGTTTTATTCGCCGGCTTTACACAATTCTCCAGGGCTCTTCAGCGGAAAAATCCCAGGCTTCATCGCATCATGGGATATATCTACACGATTGATATATTGCTGATCACCGGTCCGGCCGGACTTGTAATGGGTTTTTATGCAAACGGGGGTGCTGCTTCGAGGATCGCTTTTGTGGCCCTTGCTTCTTTATGGATATTCTTTACGGCAATGGCCCTGTACAAGGCAAGAAAAAAAGATTTCAAATCGCACAGGAACTATATGATCCGCAGCTATGCACTCACCTTATCAGCCATTACCCTTCGCGCCTGGAAGTTTGGGATTAACAACAGTTTTGAGTTGCCGCCGATGGAAGTTTACCGCGCCGTAGCCTGGTTGGGTTGGGTAGTTAACCTGGCAGTAGCCGAGATAATTATTTACAGGATAAAGAATAAAGCTGTCAACTTTCTGCGTCCATCTAAAAGTCAATAAAGAAGTTGCTAGAAAGCCTTCCTACCGTGTTATTTTGAAGCTATGCCGCAGCGGGGCGGGACTTCGACGCCATGCTTGACAGTCGGCTGCACTCGTTGCGTCATTGCGCCGTTGCGTGAGATTTACTGATTCAGCATTAGCGGCATCACCAGCATCAGCAATTCTTCATTATCCTCCTGCTCGGAAGGTTTGATAAGCCCGGCCTTTGTGGGGGTAGATAATTCCAGGTTTACTTCATCGCTGTCAGCCGCATTGAGCATCTCGATGAGGAATCTTGCATTAAATGCGATCACGAGATCTTCTCCATTATACTGGCATTTCATTCTTTCTGTTCCTTCAAAGCTGAAATCCACATCCTGGGCCGCCAGTTGTAATTCACTTCCGCTGATACTCAGGGCTACCTGGTTGGTACTTTTATTACTGAATATACTTACGCGGCGTAAAGCGCTTTGAAAATCACTTTTGTTTACAGTCAGGCGATAAGGATTATCCAGGGGGATCACCACTTTATAATCGGGAAATCGGGCGTCTATCAGGCGGCAGCTCATCTGCGTGGTGCCGTGCTTTACAAAAAAATGATTACTGTTATAGCTCAGCGTGATCTCGTCATCACTCGATGGAATAGCCGCTTTTAATAAGTTAAGGGGCTTGCGCGGAACGATAAAACTATCCGTTTTAGGGCAGGCTATATCCTTTCTTTTATATCTCACGAGGCGGTGAGCATCGGTTGCCACGAACTGCAAACCTTTTTTGTCCAGCTCAAAATACACTCCCGTCATCGCGGGGCGAAGATCATCGTTGCTTGTCGCAAACAATGTTTTATTGATAGCGGTCACCAATGCGGAAGCGCTGGCCTTAAATGAAGTAGTATCGTCTGCTGCTGGTTCCTTGGGAAAATTATCGGGGTTCTCTCCCATTACTTTATACTTTCCGTTATCACTGGTGATCTCGATAGCAAAGTTTTTGTCAATATTAAATGTCAGCGGCTGGTCCGGGATGTTCTTGAGCGAATCAATTAATATCCTTGCGGGGATACAAACTTTTCCGCTGTCCTTGGCTTCAATTTCCAACTGGACCCGCATAACGGTTTCGAGATCCGTGGCCACAACAGTCAGTTTGTTTTTTTCCACTTCAAACAAAAAATCCTCAAGTATTGGCAATACCGTATTCGCATTAATAACGCCGGCTATATGCTGCAGTTGTTTGAGCAGTGAAGAGGACGATACAATAAACTTCATAGATGAATTTAAGTGTGGCGAAACTACTGATTTTTTCCTCAATTAAGTTCAGCCAGCCAGGCCCCCGTCCCCGGCCGGCAATTCAGAGCCAGGGCGACTGACGACTATCAACCCGATAGCTATCGGGTAGGGACTATAGACTGAATTCGCTATCTTGCTTTTTTTGCAAATTTTCACTTATGCTGGACAGACTTTTTGGAAAAGGAAAGAAAAAAGAAGAACCCGATCCTGATATCTTCTTTGGCAGGTATTCAGACAACAACAAGCCCGCTGGCAAAATAAGCAGGTGGACAGATGCAGATAATCTTTTCAAGCAAAAAAGATTCCCCGAAAGCCTGGATGCTTTTTTTGAATACCTGCGTGACGAAACGATACAAAATGTGGTATATGACCGCAATGGAGCTGAAGGAAAGTTTGAATTCTACCAGGGATCGAAGATTGTCAGGGGAAAATTCGACAGTGAGCGATTTTCCGCTGAAGTCACTCTTGCAAAAATGCCGCAACCCAGCATACCGGTTATGCGGCGCTTGCTGGAGATGAACATTCACCTTTATTATAGCCGGTTCGCACTGGATCACGACCGGCTTTGCATGCGGTTCGACAGTAATATTGATGCCGCTACGCCAAGTAAATTATACTATGGACTGAAAGAACTTTCCATTAAGGGAGACAAGCAGGATGACCTGCTGGTCCAGGATTTTACTTCGTTGCAGAAAGCGGATAGTGATCACATATCCGAGTTGCCGGTAAAGGAAAAGGAAGTGAAATATGAATACATGCAAAAATGGATCAAGCAGGTGCTGGATGCCGTTGCCTCCGTGGATGCGGAAAAATTTTCCGGTGGCAATGCATATATGATCCTCTCGCTGATCTACCGGATTGATTATTTATTATGCCCCGAGGGTCGGTTGTTAAACGAACTGGAGAGAACCGCGGCTATTTATTTTAGAAAGGACGAACGTCCTGCCGCAGAAAAAAACCGGGACATGGTAGAAGAGTTGAAAAAAATACAGGGAAAGACAAAGGAGGAGATATTTTCTTATTTATTCCGGTCGAAGCACACGTTTGCTATTGTGGCCCCTCAGAATCACAAAGCGATTGTAGATTCCATTCATGCGGCCAACCAGAATTTAATATGGTTCCGGGATAACAACTATCCCTTTATTGCCTCCCAGGTGACTGAATACGGGATATCTTATTGCCAGTATTCTTATAGCCTGCCGCGGATGATAACCGAGTTTTTCCAGTTATATATGCGGGTGAACTACGGTGATTATTTCCTGGCGCTTGGATTCAAAGATGTTTATTACGATCCATATAAAAACACGTTCAATGTGGATGCTATTGTCAAAAAGATCACAGCTATCCAGGATAAATGGAGAACCAAGTACCCTCATGCTGATTTCAGGGTTCAAAACCTGCTATTCGATAATATCGTTGCTTTTGACCAGTCATTCACCGAACAGATAGAATTCCTGAATATGGATGCATAAAGCAGGAGGGTTTTGCAAATCCCTTCTCGTTTGAATTAACCGATCAACTAATTAGTCAACCAGCCAATGGACCCCCAACACATAATCGAAAAATACCAAAAAGCCATCATCCAGATTGCAACCTCCACCGGTACCGGCACTGGTTTTTATGTAAAAGAATTCGACCTGGTAGTTACCAATGATCATGTTGTTGGCGCTAACGCAGAAGTGACTATTGCCGGCAAGGGTTTCGACAAAGTATTTTCGAGAGTATGCTATACGGATCGCAAGCATGACCTGGCTTTCCTGGAAGCGCCCAAATCCGGCGATCTTGCAGAGATCAGGCTTGGCCGTTATGAAGACATGAAAGATGGAGACGAAGTAGTTGCGATCGGGAATCCATATGGACTCAATTACACAGCTACCCAGGGAGTCATCTCAAAAGTGGATCGAATCAGGGAAGGGCTGAAGTATATACAAATTGATGCTGCTATCAACCCGGGCAACAGCGGCGGTCCGCTGGTAAACACCAACGCCGAGGTGATTGGCGTGAACTCTTTTATTATTCGCGGTGGAGATAACCTGGGCTTTGCTTTGCCAGTAAGCTATCTGAGAGAAGCGCTACAGATGTACCTACCTTATAAGGGACAGGTTTCTACCCGGTGCTTTAGTTGCGATTATCTTGTCACAGCCGCCAATATCGATTCCGGGAAATATTGTCCCAGTTGCGGTACCGAAGTTTCATTGCCCATGATTCCGGAGAAAGAAGTTGAGCCTGTTGGTGCGGCAAAAGTGATTGAAGATATCCTCAGGGAATTGGGTAAGGATGTCAGGCTGGCAAGAGAAGGGGCGAATAACTGGAGCGTAAAAGAAGGATCAGCTAAAATTAAGATTGCGTATAATGCTGAGAACTTTTTCATCGCCGGGGATGCTTATCTCTGCCAGATGCCTTCGGATCCCGCGAAGATCAAGCCGCTCTACCAGTTTTTGTTGGAGGAGAACTACAGGACTAACGGCCTCGTCTTAAGCTGTGTAAAGCAGAATATTGTTCTTTCTTCTATCATGTACGACCTGGATATGAATAAGGAAACAGGCGTCGCGACCTTCCGCAACCTGTTTAAAAAAGCAGACGATTATGATGATCTGCTGAAAAAAGAATACGGGTGCCTTGACCGGCTGGAGGAGTAAGCCCAAAGAAACACCCGATTATTTCTCCAAAGCTCAATAGATAGCGACGGATGCTGGATGCTAGATGCTAGATACTGGATGCTATCGTGGGTGAACCAGCATCCTGCATCTGGTATCCACAATCAGATGCCAACTTCATGCGTGGTCGTTCCCCTTTGGGTTCCTGCTATTTAAATATTAGAAACTATAGGATTTCGAAAAAACAATTTGTACTTTTCTGATCCCAAAATCCAATCAGTATGATAACCACTACCCGGAGGCACTCCCTCCTCCTCATCCTTCTATTATCATTTACCTATTCTTTTAGTCAAGATGTTCGAAGTTTTAACCAGAATGCTTCGAGAAACAATCATTCCCGGTTGAGTTTTTCTGTATCGCCGGTCTATTCTTCATCCACCACCAACAAGGATTCATTGCTGTTCCGCGGTAATGGATCTGGGTTACGGGTTGGGGGAGATTATTTTTTCGGCAAAGCCGGCATTGGCTTCAGTACAGGATTTAGTTCCTCTTCTGCCAATGATGCCGCGATCAATAGCTTTTTAAAGAATAGTGCAGTACCGCCTGACCAGTTGCTGATCACCAAAGCAAGACAGCAGAATATGTATATACTGCTAGGCCCTTCGGTAAGATTTGGCAATAAAGTAGAAGTATATGCTCATGCCAAGGGAGGTTTGTTCATCAATAATGCCGGTTTGGTAAGTATTCAGCAGCGGGGCGCTGTACGGGCAGCCTATAGAAATGAATCGACTGATAAGAATATGTACCCGGGTTTCTTAACAGGTCTCGGTGTACAGTACAAAACAAAATCAGATCTCTGGTCCTTTGGTATCGGCGCCGATTATATGAGTACGCGATCAGAAGTAAATAACTATGATGCCAGGAGAGGTAAT
>DASSFT010000455.1:0-10091 GCA_035694045.1 Chitinophagaceae bacterium | reverse complement strand
TTGATATAAGTTTATTAAAGAACCACGCTTAAGCAATTCATAAAAATAAGCAAGACACGGTGGTAACAGGAACAGGAATTCAGTGGTCCAAATTGCGTTTGCTAAATTCGAGTTCTTTTCGGTAAAAAAAGCAGAATTGATCGCTATTGATAAAAAAATAAGACTTATGAAAACAACCCTTAAGATTTTAATGGTTTTAAGAATCGTTGGGTTGGCTAAAATATTCAGAAAGAAATAAAAATAGACACACAACTCTAGCACGGCAATAAGGGTGTTTGTTATTTTTATGATCGCCGATATTTTATATGTAGTGACAGCAGAGAATACCTTAATATATGTGACACCAAGAGACACGGAAAGATCAAAGATCAGGTAAGCCAGAAAGAATACACCTATTCTATCTTTTTTTACAAATAAGAGACCGACGACAATCGCAATAATTTCGAATAATTGCATGATGAAATCGGCGTAGTAGCGGTTTTCAAAAAATTTCATCAACTTTTCAAAGTCACTCATGTGCGGCAGCTTGTAGACTTTAAAATACCAACTTATTCCATGGGTGTAACCGGAAAAAAAACGGAAAAAATGTTTTTTAGCCCTGGTTTTTAGTGAAGGGTTCAGATTGCCTTAAAAATCAACGGGAAAGGATGTTGATTGGGGGAAATCTTACAAGAAATCGTGGTTTTTTTATCCCGAATGGACCAAAAAAAAATGGCAGCCTGCCATATACTCGGGCCCAACTCCTCCGTATACAACAAGCTGCATTTGGTTTTAGGGTTTGTCGCTTATGCAAAAAAACCCCTCCATCGGGCAGGGGCTTGTGTTACTGTTATGAAAGAAAAATGTATATCAGGTGCGGCGTTTCAGAGGAAGAAGGTTCAATGGTTAATCATGAGATTGAACTTAGGTCCCGATAACCATCGGGATGGTTTTTTACATACGATCGCTGGAATTAAAAACGAGTCAGGCTGAAAAATAAAAAAAAGAGAAAGTTGACTGGTTGGAGAGTGTCGTCGGGTATTTCAAAGGAATTGGAAATAACTTTCTGGACGGTTTGGACATTGGATGAGTAGGATCAACGAGTGCATCCTTGCAATCAACTTTCTGAGACAAAAATATATCCACAGGGCACTGTGGACAAGAGGAAAACTTCCCTATTTAAATCGTATGGTAATTACTGCGGCATGCGTAGTTACCCCGTAAAAACCATTCGTAAACTTGCTATTATAGAAATTAATTATCATGGGTTGAGGTCAAAGGTAGTTTCCGCAAAATTTAAATCAAGTACTTCTACTATGGTATATGTTGCAGGAATTTTTCAATTTGCACCCGCAACAAAACTTATTTCGTCCACCAATTTTTACCAATATCAACCCCATGAAAAATCACGAGACCAACAACTCAGTTATTAAAGTGGCCATTGCTGATGACCACACGCTTTTCCGTACCGGAGTGAAGACCTCCCTTTCCAGCCGTAAGGATATTCAAATGGTAGCAGAAGCGGAGAATGGCATGCAACTGCTGAATCTTCTCCGTCACATTCAACCGGATGTGGTATTGCTCGATATCCAGATGCCAATTATGGACGGCCTGGCTACACTTCCCGAGATCAAAAAATTATACCCCAACGTAAAAGTGATCATGCTTTCCATGCACAATGATCATTCCGTGATTTCCAGGATGATGGAAATAGGGGCAAATTCTTATTTGACCAAGGAATCAGGGTCAGAAATGATCTATGAAGCCATCCGGGGCGTCTACGAGCAGGATTTCTACTTCAATGACCTTACCAATAAAGCGTTGCTCAGCGGGTTGCGTACCAAGCGGACTGTAGAATCTTCGATGCCGCAGGATGTGCAACTGACCGATAAAGAGATCACGATCCTGAAACTCATGTGCGATGAAAAAAGTACCAAGGAGATCGCAGATATCGTTGACCTGAGCCCCCGCACCGTAGAAGCGATCCGCGACAAGCTCAAAACAAAGACAGGAACCAAATCAATGGCCGGCCTGGTGATGTATGCCGTTAAGGCGGGATTAGTTGAGCAGCATTAAGAAAGTCGATAGCCTGCCTGCGCAGGCAGGTCGTTAGTCGATAGTCCGGAGCCCGAGGTGGCTAGATGCTCTTACACGTGATTTTTCTACCAGTACGCTCGACGAAACGATCTTTTCGAGGTTTGAGCCGATACTAACTCCAACCATATATTGCCATCCCGTTTAGGCGGGGTGGCTTTTTGCTTTTTTCTTAATAGCTAGTCCATCATAACACGATCGGGGTACAGTTTGATTTAAATGCAATTGATCAGACTTATTGCTTTTGTAACCCCATCGATCCCATATAATATTCTTTTAGGTTCACACCCCAACCATTTTAAAAGCTCAATTAGCAAAGAGTATCTTTTTTGTGAATATACAGTTGAAATCTGCCCAGTTTTTACATCAAAACATAACGGTTCATAATGCGCAATCCTATTTCTGATCTCGTTTATCTTGAAAAGATTTTGAAATACATCTTTTTGTTTTGTACCAAATGGTCTGTTTGGAAAAACTTCTAACAAAGTACTTCCCCCCGCAGCAAAAATTTTAGGTGAATATTGATAGGTCCAAAATCCGAATGTGAGTTTAGCAACCATAGCATTTTGGCTGTATTTTTCTCTCAATGCGTAAAAACCTTCTTGAATTGAATGGTATGAGTTTTCGCAGCCAACGCCATCAAGGAAACCTCCAGGTTGAACGGCGTTTGAAATCCAATCGTTTCCATATTTGGATCGGTAATGTCTATCAACTGAATTCCTTAAAATGATTTCAAACTGTCCAATAACTGCATATAATTTTTGCGATAGTATTAGATTTCCTCTGTATAACTTTAAAGCTCTTTTTTTGTTATTCCCGCAAGAAATTAAATACTTTGAAAAACGTGGCTCCGAAATGGCAGTATGTAATTGTCTATTAGGCAATTTGTTATGTTTCTTGGTCTATGAAAAAAATAAATCAAAAATTTTTACAAAAACTTGTCTAAATTTGTCGCGCATTCCTGCTATTCCGCTGTTTAGCTTCGAGCTAATTAAGATTGCAGGTAAAATCCTTAGAGGGGTCATTACAATGGCCCCTTTTTTATTATTTAAATTTCTTCCTTTTTGATATGAGCACCGCGTTTTTACGTCTTCATTAGACGAGAGATTGGCTACGCATTTAATGCGCAAAACACCCTCATTTTCCGATCGAGAATCAAATTTCAAACTGTACAACTACATGACTTCTGGGGAAAATACCTTCGAATCCCGGGCATTCTTTATTTTCATTGCATGAACAGTGTTTCTCTCAATGGCAAATTATTCCCCGCCGACAAACCAGTGTTGATGGCCGGCAACCGCGGTTACCGCTATGGGGATGGTTTGTTCGAGACCATGAAGTTGATCAACGGCAAGATCATACTAGAGGCATTTCATTTTGAGAGACTGTTCAAGGGATTGAAGTTGCTGAGGTTTAAACTGCCGTCCTCGTTCACTGTTTCCAGGTTAAAAAAGCAGGTGCTGATCCTTTGTGAAAAGAATAAATGCATGGATCTGGCCCGCGTGCGGTTATCCGTTTGCCGTGGCAACGGGGGATTGCATGATCAGCCCGGCGAGCTGCAATGGCTTATTGAATGCCAGCCAGCCGATCCATCGGTCAATGCCATCAATAAGAAAGGCCTCAGCATCGATATTTACCCAGGGCTTCAAAAAACCTGCGATGTTTTTTCAAATCTCAAATCGGCTAATTTCCTGCCTTATGCAATGGCGGCGGAACATGCACGCGAGAACAAACTGGACGATTGCATTGTCTGTAATACCCGGGGACAGATCGCCGATGCAACCATTGCCAATATTTTTTTAATAAAGAATAAACTGGTTATTACCCCGGCACTGACGGAAGGTTGTGTAAATGGTGTGATGCGGCGGTATGTCCTTGAAAAACTCAGGGCCTCGGATTTCGAAGTACGGGAGGGAGTGGTTACGCGGAATGACCTGGAAACATTTGACGAGATATTTCTTACGAATGCGATGGTTGGAATAAAATGGGTGGCACAATCCAACAAGAAGAAATACATGAATACAAAGACACTGCAGATTTATAAGGATATTATATCCCCGCTTTTTTCCTGAAGACTCCTTTATCAACCCGTTCGAAGGAAACGAATAATCAGAGAAACAGGTTTCCTGGATAACGATTGCAAGTACCGGTAGAAAGAAAAACTTTGTACAGTGTTTCAATGGCGGATTTGCCTCCCGCTCCAAGATCGAGCGAATAATCATTTACATATAGATCGATATGCTGGCGCATAACATCCTCGCTCATGGCCTGGGAATGTTGTTTTACGTAGCTGGTTATTACTGGGTAGTTCGCAAACGCATGATCGAGACTCTTCCTTATCAGTTTATCGACTGTAGTGGCTGTTGACACATCTATAGACCTTTTAATAGCTATGCCTCCAAGAGGAATGGGTACCTGCATTTTTTGTTCCCAGTACTCTCCAAGATCCCTCACTTTGTGCAGGCCCCGTTGCTGGTAAGTGAAACGGTTTTCGTGGATGATGACACCCAGGTCCGTCTTCCCGGATAAAACGGCATCCTCGATGGCCGAAAAGATCATAAATTCTTTGTTTGTTGCTTCGGGATAGGCAAAACTGAAAAGTAGGTTAGCAGTAGTGTTGATTCCAGGCAGGGCGATTGCTTGATGCTGGATGCTGGATGCTTGATGCTGGATGTTGGCAGCATCATTGTCAATTGAGCCAAGTAATGGATGGCGGCTGATCAAAAGAGGACCGACGCCTTTGCCGAGGGCGCTGCCTGCATTCAGCAACACATATTTATCTGGTGATTGAAAGAATGCAGGAAAGCTAAGCTTGGTAATATCCAATCTTCCCTGCAATGCCCATTGATTCAGCGTTTCTACGTCTTCGAGGATAGGATCAAAATCTATTTCACCGGTATTAATCTTTTTATTTACCAACGCATCGAAAATGAAAGTGTCGTTGGGACAGGGAGAAAAACCTATTGTGAGTTTCAAGATTGAGGGTTGAGGTTAAGGTTGAAAATTATCTGTTAGCCGTGCAATTTGTTTATCCAGGTTAAGGATTGCTTCTTTGATGTTCCATTTCTTTTTATCCCGTTCGCCGATATAATTGGAGATGCTCCTCAGCTGCAAAAAAGGAATATTTTCCTGCAGGCATACATAATGCAGTGCGGCACCCTCCATGGATTCAATAATGGGGTCGAATTTCCTTTTGTATGATTCAGTCATCTGCTTGCTTGTAGTGATATGGTTTACTGAAACCGCGTTCACGGCTTTTAAACCAGTTTGCCCTATCAATTTGCTATTTGGGTTGACAAGCCAGCCCTTTTTAAATGGAAAACGATCGGCATCAATGAGTCCCAGGTCGAAAACCGTGTTCAATTGATTATCCTCCGTCACACCCAAATCAGCGATTGTATCCTGCCTGACTACAACAACCGATCCCAGGGAAATGTTTGGGTCAAAACAACCCGCTATACCAGCCTGTATGATAAGGCCAGGTTTTTTTAACCCGACCTGTTTAACCAATGAATATGTGACCGCCGTTAATCCTACGCCCGTTATCAAAACGTCAACGGAGGGGTTGACTGCGCCAGCGCGGGACCTGTCGAGAAATGGAGCGATTTCTTTTGCAGTTGCAGCTACCAGGAGACAATTCATGATGGCCAAATATAATCACAGATTTCGCGGATTCTATGGATTGCGCGGATTTAGTTTGATTACATGTGGCGCGGTATGCGTTGATTGAATGGTTTTTCGCCGGGAAGATTGGGGATTGTGCGGTAACTGGATGATGTCTTAACTTTGCCCTCTTTTCATATATTATGGTATATCTGACGAGACTGGAACATTTTAACGCGGCGCACAAGTTATACAACCCCGCATGGACTCCCGAAAAGAATGACGAGGTGTTTGGTCCCTGTGCCAACGAGAACTGGCATGGTCACAATTATGAACTATATGTTACGATCAAGGGTCAACCCGATCCTGATACAGGTTTCATATACGATGTAAAACAACTGGGCGTGTTGATCAGGGAGAAAGTCATTGAAAAGGTGGATCATCGCAACCTGAACCTTGATGTTGAATTCATGAAAGGTAAGATCTGCAGTACGGAGAACCTGGCGGTAGGAATTTGGAACGAATTAAAAGAGAATTTGCCTGCCAGTGTTCAGCTGCATAGTATTAAACTGTATGAGACGCCCAGGATTTATGTAGAATATTTTGGAGAGCAAAACTTTTAAACCTTTAAACTTTTAAACTTTTCAACGTGGTGACATGAGCAAAAAAGTATCTGTTTTCAGGAAAGAACATTTTAATGCGGCTCACCGGCTGTTCAACCCGGATTGGGATGATGCGACCAATGAAAAAGTATTTGGTAAATGCGCATTACCCCACTACCACGGGCACAATTATGAGTTGGAAGTAAAGGTGACGGGCAAACCCGATAAAAAAACAGGCTATGTAATCGACCTGAAAGAGTTGGGCGAGCTGGTAAAAAGAGAGATCCATTCCAGGTTTGACCACAAAAACCTGAATCTTGATACAAAAGAATTCAAAAATCTGAACCCAACGGCAGAGAATATTGTTGTTGTTATCTATAAATTACTGCGGCCACATATTGACAAAAAAATGGACCTGCAGATCCGGCTTTATGAAACCCCGAGAAATTTTGTTGAGTACCCGGTTAATTAAGCAATCGTTATAAACTGAAATAAGATTTATGCAATATCAAAGAACCGACGAATACTGCGAAGACTCACTTCCCGGACTGATGGCAAGCTACAAAGAGGCACTTAAACTACTGGGAGAAGACCCGGAACGGGAAGGATTGATAAAAACGCCTGAACGGGTGGCCAAGGCCATGCAATTTCTCACGCAGGGTTATAAGCAGGACGCTCATTCTATCATTGATTCAGCAAAATTTCACGAACCAGTAAGTGAAATGATCGTGGTAAAAGATATCGAGATCTACAGCCTCTGTGAACATCATATGCTGCCATTCATCGGCAGGGCACATGTGGCGTATATTCCGAACGGGTGGATAACCGGTCTAAGTAAGATCGCCAGGGTCGTGGATGTATTTTCGCGCAGGCTACAGGTGCAGGAACGGTTAACTGTTCAGATCAAGGATGCAATCAAGGAAACACTGAATCCTATCGGGGTAGCCGTTGTTATAGAGGCCAAACATTTGTGTATGATGATGCGGGGTGTGCAAAAACAAAATTCGGTCACGACTACTTCCGCATTTGATGGCGAGTTTCATAAAAATTCAACCCGGAGTGAATTCCTGAAGCTGATCTCTGCCAACCTGGGATAAAATTATTTTCAGAGCAATGCCATAAAGATTTTTTTAGATAAAGTCTTTGTGGCATTTTTGTTTTTGCTAACGACCAGGAACATGAAACATGCGTACGTATTTCCAGGACAGGGATCGCAATTCCCGGGAATGGGAAAGGAACATTATGCCAACAGTGCTTTTGCCAAAAAACTTTTTGAGCAGGCCAATGATATTTTGGGATTCCGGATCTCAGATACCATGTTCAATGGATCGGAGGAAGACCTGAAACAGACAAATGTGACGCAGCCCGCGGTTTTTCTACATTCAATCATTGCTTTTCGCAGCATTGACCCCACAACCAGTGCCAAACCTGATATGGTAGCCGGTCATTCATTGGGAGAATTTTCGGCATTGGTGGCAAATGGGACCCTGAGTTTTGAGGCTGCTTTAAACCTGGTAGCCATTCGCGCCCGCGCGATGCAGAAAGCTTGTGAATTAAACCCGTCTACTATGGCCGCTGTATTGGGCCTGGATGACAAAAAAGTAGAAGATATCTGCAAACAGGTTCAATCGGAAACCGGTGAAGTGGTAGTTCCTGCCAATTATAACTGTCCTGGTCAATTAGTGATCAGCGGTTCCATTAAAGGCATTCATATTGCCTGCGAAAGAATGAAGGCAGCCGGTGCCAAAAGAGCATTGGTGTTGCCAGTTGGCGGCGCTTTTCATTCACCCCTGATGGAACCCGCGAGGGAAGAACTGCAGGCTGCTATTGACGCTACCGATTTTCATTCGCCGGTTTGCGCCATTTACCAGAATGCCGTGGCCAAAGCGGTGATCGATAAGGTCGAGATCAAACAAAACCTCATCGAACAATTAACGGCACCTGTTCGCTGGACTCAAAGTGTACAGGCTATGGTCGCAGATGGGGCAACCTCCTTTACTGAAGCAGGACCGGGAAAGGTGCTGCAGGGTTTGATATTGAAGATCGATAAGTCGGTGACCGTAGCCGGAGTGAGTTAATAAAATTCCGATTTGAAATACCTCTTCGTTATATCGTTCTTGTTACAGGCAACGATCAGTTCTTTTGCCCAGCAGTCGAAATTCAAGGAAATGGAAGCCGACTTGTTGCGGGCGCACTCAAAACTTTTTTCTTTTTATCAACATGATAACGATTCTCTCGAAGCACAAAGTGATTTGTTTTCCAGCAAACTGCTTAGCTATATCAGCAAGAACCCGGCTACGCTGAATTATTCTTTCCAGGCGTTAAAAGACAGCAATGTCGTGGAAATAGCTACGTCCGCAGATAGTTTGTTCCGGATATATAGCTGGGATACCTGGCTTGGAGGAACAATGCATGATTTCGAAAATATTTATCAATACAAATCGGGAGGCAAAGTCCGTTTCCTTCATCCAAAAACGAGAGAAGATGATCCAGTGGCGTTTTATTCTGAAATATTTACGATAAAAACCGGGAACAAGACCTGGTACATGGTAATAGGCAACACAATCTCATCTACAAAAGATTTGGGTCAGTTTGTTAAGGCGCTGACAATTGAAAATAATTCAGTGAATGATACGGCAAAACTTTTCAGGACAAAAACCAAATTCCTCAACGAGATCTATGTTGTCTACGATTTTCTCAGCGTGGCCGACCGCCCAGCGAGACCCGTAAAACTAATTAAATATGACTCTGACAAGAAAATCGTCTATATACCTGTGGTGAAGGAAGATGGTAAAGTGACTGACAGGTTCATTCTTTACCAATTCAATGGACGATATTTTGAGCATATCATGACAGAAAAAGAACCGCGGGGTTTAAACCGGTGATTCATGGTGTTAATACATGTAAGGACGATGAAAATACACCTAACTAATTCGTCCTCGCTCAAACCCTTTTCTTAATTTTGGTTAAATATTTCTCTATGGCAGTAGTTTACGCGGATATAACTTTGATCAATGCAGCAGACGTTGTAATGGCTGAACGCCACATGATTGGAGAAGAAGAAATAAAGCAGATGACTGTGAGAATGCTTGTAGACAGTGGCGCCTATATGATGAGCATTAACCGGTCTGTACAGGAGCAAATGAATTTTGGATTTATTGAAAGGCGAAAAGTTCGTTTAGCAGACGAGACTGTAAGAGAGTTTGATGTTGTCGGACCAATTACTGTGAAATTCAAGAACCGGACAGCCGGTTGCAACGCCTTGGTATTAGAAGACGAGAGTGAGTGCTTACTGGGCGCTATTCCCCTCGAAGAGCTGGATGTGTTGATCCATCCGCTGAGACAGGAATTAATTGTGAACCCTGATCATCCTTACGGCGCTGTGCTGAAAATGAAGCGGGCTGCGAAAACCGTTATAGCTTGATGGGTTCTTGAGTTTTTATCTTTAATAGCCCCGTTAAATCAGACATATAAACTGCAGTTGATCCACTCATCGTCAAATCCTGCATTGTATTTTTTATAAAAATTGATAGCCGGCTCGTTCCAATCCAGCACCTGCCAGATGATCCGGTTCCATCCTTTTTCCCTGGCCTCCAACATCAGTTGTTCGAATAAAAGTTTACCAATACCCTTTCCTCTCGCCGCCTCGGTTACAATGATATCTTCGAGATACATGGCCTGTCCTTTCCAGGTTGAATAACGGATGTAGTATAATGCAAAGCCCAGGATCGTTGATTTGCCCGAATCGCTTACAGAAGGTGCTTCCGCAACAAAGGCCCACCATACAGGATGACTGCCAAAACCGCTTTCGAC
>DASSFT010000454.1:0-2242 GCA_035694045.1 Chitinophagaceae bacterium | reverse complement strand
CCTCATACTTGAACCAGTGAAGGCTCTTTGGGATTGTCTTTGGTGCTACTTTGTATTTTTCCAGGTAATAAAAACCGCCGCCATGAATGGCCCAAAGATTGCCGGCCAGTTCGTCTCTCACATTATCCGTACGATTGAGTGCATTTTCTAAAAAAACAAAATAAAAAGAAGCCCCGATCCAGGCGATACCAAAAGTGATATGCATTACCCGCACCACGATATTCAACCATTCAATGACGTGACCTTCATAAGGAGTTCCCTTTACCAGGAAATAAATGCCGGCAATGATGGCGATGATCGTCGCCACGATACCCGCATAAAGCCAGCCCTGGATGAGAGATGCTTTACCCTGGTCTTCTTCATTCTTTGTGTCATGATGAGCGATACTCCTGATACTGTAGGTCATTACGATCATCAGGACAAGAACAAGGAACAATATGACAAGAAGGATAATGGGAAGCATGCTGAAGATGAAAATAGAGAAATGTTCTGACTTAATTACCGGCTTTCGAATCGAGCAGTCAAATTTGAACAGAATAACTCTGTGGCTCTCTGTGTATTCTCCGTGGTTCTCTGTGGGCAATCAGTGAAAGCCATGAAGAACAGCAGGCGAAAACTTACTCCGGACCAAGGGCGGGATTGCGAGAAACAAGGCTATCCACACTACTTCCTTTCTCCCGTTCGGATTGATTCTTTACTTTTAATTATGCCAGATATTGCCATAGAGAGTGAAAGGGTTCTCACGCCCGGCGGAATAAAAAAGGCTTTTGCATTGGTAAAAAATGGAAAGATCGAGGATGTTGTTTTTGAAAAACCTCAGGGTGATTTTACATTTATTGATGTAGGT
The DNA here is from genome assembly GCA_035694045.1 of Chitinophagaceae bacterium. Lineage (GTDB taxonomy): Bacteria > Bacteroidota > Bacteroidia > Chitinophagales > Chitinophagaceae > VBAT01. Next base: position 1,395 of record DASSFT010000454.1, on the reverse strand, counting down.
GATAAGGTGTTGATGCCCGGGATAGTTGATCCGCATGTGCATATTAATGAACCCGGCAGAACCGAATGGGAAGGATTTGATACAGCTACACGGGCGGCTATCGCAGGAGGTGTCACTACATTGATAGATATGCCACTGAACTCATCGCCGGTTACGACAACGGTTAAAGCATTGGATGAAAAGATTAACGCTGCCCACAAACCAGGCTCATTGCATGCAAACTGTGGATTCTGGGGCGGTGTGATCCCCGGCAATGAAAGAGAACTTGAATCATTGATTGCAAAAGGAGTTCCGGGGTTCAAAGCTTTCCTCACTCATTCCGGCATCGATGAATTCCCAAATTCAACAGAAGCTGATTTGAGAAAAGCTATGCCGATCATTGCCAAACATGGCCTGCCCCTATTGGTTCACTGCGAACTTTCAGATAACTTAAACCGGGGGAGCTCAAACAACAGGTTATATAAAAACTATCTCAGTTCCCGGCCAAAGAAATGGGAGGATGAAGCCATTGCATTGATGATAAAGCTGTGCGAAGAATTCAAGTGCCGGGTACATATCGTCCATTTATCTTCGGCCGATTCGATTGAGCAAATTGCCGCAGCCAAACAAAAAGGATTGCCGTTAACCGTCGAAACGGGTCAACATTATTTATATTTCACAGCAGAACAGATCCCGGAAGGGCATACGGAATTCAAATGCGCTCCTCCCATACGGGAAAAAGAAAACAACGATCGGTTATGGGAGGCGTTGAAGGCAGGTATCATTGATTTCGTAGCTACCGATCATTCGCCGGCTCTGCCGGCCATGAAAGAGCTGGATAGCGGAGATTTTATGAAATCCTGGGGTGGTATTTCTTCCATACAATTTGCATTGCCTGCTTTATGGACAGCAGCCAGGAAAAAAAATTGTTCGCTAAATGATATAGCCAAATGGTTATGCGAAAAACCTGCTGTGCTGCCTGGCCTGGACAAAACAAAAGGGAAAATTCAAAAAGGGTATGATGCGGATTTAGTAGTTTGGGACCCGGGAAAAAGCTTTGCGGTAACAGCAGCCAGTATTTATCACAAACACAAGATCACTCCTTATATAAATGAAGAATTATATGGAGTGGTAGAACAAACTTACCTGGCAGGTGAGCGGGTTGTTGAAAATGGAAAGATCACTCAATCCAACAAAGGAAAGGTCCTATTACGAAGAAAATGAGTAGTCATTTACAAAGAGCGAATAAGGTTTTAGACAGGATAAACGAACTCGCTTCATTCAGCGACGACAAAAACTGTATTGCCCGCACCTATGGCACTCGGGCTTTTATCGATGGAAGAAACAAGTTGCGGCAATGGATGGAAGAAGCCGGTTTGCAGACAAGCATCGATACCATCGGCAACCTGAGGGGCC
>DASSFT010000453.1:0-3154 GCA_035694045.1 Chitinophagaceae bacterium | reverse complement strand
TGCGTCTGGAGTTTTGCATAGTTAAAGTTTTTAATTCGACTTATGTCCGATAAATGTAAGTCATTTGAATATCCTTCCTGTACAACTAAAACCGGCGTAGATAAATGAATAACTTAAACTGATTATTTGATTTCCACTCTTTTTCCCGTCTCCATCGCTTTGTAGATCGCCTGGATGATCTTCACATCTCTCTTTCCCATTTCACCCGGAACGGGTGTTGACCGTTTGTTTTTTACCGCTTGTGCAAAATCATCCATCTGCCTGGCTTGTTGATTTACTTTAGGCAGATCCATGGGACCGGCGGGTGTATTGCCTTTCTGACCGGAATAATTGAAAGCGGATGTCAATTCGAATACGCCTTTCTCCGCCTCTGCATGCAGGTAATTCAATCCTTCGGAATAACTTGCTTTTCCCTGGCAAAGGATATTGCCGGGGAATTCCAGTTCCCAGGTAAGCGATTGTTCTACGTCCCTGAACTTTTCCTTATCTGTTTTAGGTCCTTCCTGTGCAGTCACCGCAATGGGCTCAAGTCCTGTGGTATAGCAAAACCCCTGGATGCAATAGATGCCAACATCTTCCAGCGGTCCACCGCCAGCCAGCTTTTTATTCAGTCGCCATTGGGTAGGATCGCCAATGGGAAAACCAAAACCTGCATTCATCTTTTTAAGATTGCCATATATTTTTTTTGTTCCAAGCCTGGCCATTTCAAGGTTGTAGGGCTCAAAGTGCAGGCGATATCCGATCGATAACATCTTTCCCGCTTCATTGCAAGCTGCTATCATCCTGTCACAATCCTCTGTGGTGATAGCCATCGGCTTTTCGCAGATGACATGTTTCCCTGCCCTGGCTGCACGGATCACATATTCGGCGTGCATCGAGTTGGGAAGAACGACATAGACGATATCAATGTCCGGGTTATCCTTAATAGTGTCGAAGTTTTGATAGTTGTAGATATTCTTATCGGGGATACTGTATTTGCTTTTCCATGTCTCGATCTTCGAAGGAGTTCCGGTAACAATCCCGGCAAGATAGCAATCGTTGGTCTGTTGCAGCGCCGGTGCCAATTGTCCTCCCGCATAATTTCCCAGCCCTACCAGGGCGATGCCCAATTTGTTTTGATTGTTCTTTGTCATTGCTGATCCTTTATTTTTTTCATTACTATCACCACAGGAAGAAAAAAGGTTAAGCCCGTTCACTGCCAGCGCGGCTATCCCGGCGTTGACGGACAGGTCATGAATAAATTTTCTGCGGGAATACTGGTTGGAAATGACTTGACGGTTCATAGCGATTTGTTTAAGTGCCGGGTAGACCACGGCAAGGGTTAGTGAATCGATAAATCTTATGCAGTCAAATCGCGGAATGAATTTACTTAATTCCCGCGGAGATCGGGAAATAAAATTATAGCCACGGATACGCGGATTAGCGGTTTAAAGGTTGAATGGTTGAAAGGTTTAAAGGTTTAAAGATGAAGAGTCGCAGGGGATACACGGATATAATTCCTCAATGTCCCAACGAAACTATTGACTATCGACTATGGACTAAGGTGAGGAGAATTCCACGGATACACGGATTTTTTAGCGCCCAAAAGACAGTATTGACTCACCACTCACGACTCACCTCTCACCTCTCACCTCTCTCCTCTCAAACAACCTCTCCTTCGATGTCATAATCATAAGCCTTCGTGATCTTCACATTATAGAATTCACCGGTAGTGAGTTTTTTTGAAGAGTGGATCACTACTTCATTATCTACTTCAACGCTATCGAATTCGGTGCGGCCCAAATAACGACCCGCTTCTTTTTTATCAATAAGTACTTTGAATGTCTTTCCAACCTTCTCCTGGTTCTTTTCATACGAGATCTCCTGTTGCACCTCCATGATCTCCTGTGCTCTTCTCTCCTTTTCCTGCTGGGGTAAATTATCATCCAGGGCATAGCCACTCGTACCTTCTTCATGTGAATAAGTGAAAATGCCGACACGATCAAACCGCTCCTTTTGCAAAAACGTTTTTAATTCTTCGACATCATCCTGTGTCTCTCCCGGGAACCCGGCGATCAAAGTGGTACGCAAACAAATACCCGGGACCTTTTCCCTGATCGTTGCGAGCAACTGTTCCATCTCTTCACGGGTGATCTGACGCTTCATAGCAGCCAGCATATTATTAGCTGCATGCTGCAAGGGCATGTCCAGGTAATTGCAAATATTTTCCCTTTGCCTTATTACGTCCAGTATCTCCAGCGGAAATTTGGAAGGATAGGCATAGTGCAGCCGGATCCACTCCAGTCCCGGGATATCAGCCAAACGATTCAGCAGGTCCGGGAGCATCCTTTTCTTGTAAATATCCAGGCCATAATAGGTAAGCTCCTGGGCGATCAGCATTATTTCTTTCACCCCTTTCTTCACCAGGCTTTCTGCTTCCCTTACCAGTTCTTCAATGGGCCTACTGATATGTTGGCCTCTCATCAGTGGAATTGCACAAAAGGCGCAGGTACGATTGCAGCCTTCGGATATTTTTAAATAAGCATAATGCCTTGGCGTGGCCAGCAGCCGCTCTCCAATCAATTCGCTTTTATAGTCTGCCTCGAACTGTTTTAAGATTAAGGGCAACTCCATCGTACCGAAAAAAGCGTCGACCTCCGGTATCTCCGTTTCCAGGTTATTCTTATAACGTTCACTCAGGCAACCTGTGACATATACCTTGTCCAGTTTTCCCCTTCTCTTAAGCTCAACCTGGTCGAGAATGGTGTTGATGCTCTCTTCTTTTGCTTTTTCAATAAAACCGCAGGTATTTACCACCACGATATTATGATCAAGTTTCTTGTTTTCATGCACCACATCTATATCACTGGCCAGCAGCTGGCCGCTCAGCACTTCGCTGTCTACCATATTCTTGCTGCACCCGAGGGTGATGATATTGACCTTATCTTTTTTTAATGTTTTTGTTTTCATAATCAAATTCCAGTAGCGTCTCATTTTGGTTTCTCGCAATCCCGCAATCGTGCGGGACGACGACACAACGAACTTACTATTAAGACCCACGCATTGCGCCTTTGTCCCGCACAATTACGGTATGGCGTGAGCCAGGTTATCGATCCTGTTTATTTTCCAGGCTAAACAAACTGTCGACAAACTCATGCTTGTCAAAAACCAGGAT
>DASSFT010000452.1:0-2934 GCA_035694045.1 Chitinophagaceae bacterium | reverse complement strand
TTCATATTTCCTACCAGTTCATCATCTGCCATGGGACAACCGCCGATTCCCTTCAGGGCTCCGTCAAAACGCCTGCAACCTGCTTTTACAGCCGCATCCAGCTTTTCTCTCCAGTTTCCCGGAGTCGAATGAAGATGAACGCCAATCTCAGTTCCCGGGAGGGATTCAATAAGATAACGGGTCATATCATATACCTGTTCGGGTTCGGCTACGCCAACTGTATCTGCGAGCGAAATTATTCCCACATCCATCCCAACAATCCTGTTGACCCACTCAAAAACGATTTCCTCATCGTACAAATCACCATAAGGATTACCAAAAGCCATGGAGATGTAGATCACCAGTTGCTTTCCTGTCTTTACACAGAGGTTTTGTATCTCCTCTACCCTACCCAACGACTCCTGGATGGATGAGTTAGTATTTCTCTGCTGGAAGGTTTCGGAAACAGAAAAAGGAAAACCCAGGTAGTTTATTGCATCATAAATGCTTGCCTCCTCTGCGCCGCGAAGATTGGCGATAATTGCAAGCAACTTCGTATCGGGGTTTCCAATTTCCAATTTCGGGATAACATCCTTCGTATCCGCCATCTGTGGAATGGCCTTTGGCGAAACAAAGCTCCCGAAATCAATAGTATCAAATCCTACATTCAACAGGGAATTGATATATTCAATTTTCCTGTCCGTAGGAATAAATGTCTTCCATCCCTGCATGGCATCGCGGGGACATTCAATAAGTTTAACTGCCTGATGAGTATTCATAATATCCACCAGCAAATGTAGGAAAGGAGAATCAGCCTTCAGTTTATGTACTTTGTCTTTATCCGGCTATCCTTATTGGCAAAAGGTCCCTGCATGCAGGAATAGAAGGAAAGAGAAACCCTGTTGTCCCGGTTTGTCATCCGAACGGCCTCCCGGAAATCCTGGTTGACGGATGCCAGCCTCGAAAAAAATTCCTTTTCGATTTTAGCATGGCAGGTTGCTTCTTCCACCAGTCCATTCTGCAACTCCAGGTGAATGATGAGATTTTTATTTCCCGATTCATCCTCGGGAGCCGAAATGCAAAAAGAGCTCACTTTCGCTGCTAGTTGCGGCATTAAGAAAATAACTTCGTTAACATCAACCGGGCTGATATTGGCCCCAAAGAATGAGACAGTCATATCGGATCTGCCGTAGTGAAAAAGTATCGGAAGGTCGGTTTGCGGTTTGACCAGCGTACTTCGATCTATCTTTAGTTTATCCATGACCGAATACAATTCTTTCAGTTCGACTACATGACCGCGGTCATGGATGTTGTATCGTATTTTGGGTGAAACATAGCCGGGCCGACAGATTGTAATGATCAATTCACCTTTACCTGAAGATTCAATAAGAAAATCAGCAGGATGGTATTGAAAGATCATCGGGAGGGCGCCGCTAAACCTCAACAAATGTTGTTGTAAGGCCTTGTTGTCGCGGATCAGTCTTCGCAGGCTGATGGTAAAATCATTTTCCGCCGAAATGTTCAACTCCAGGTCCGAAGCGCCAAGGGAACTATACACTTTCTTAATTCCTTTTGCCAGCAGGTAATCACGCATGCCTTCAGACATAGATTCACCTCCGAAAATAAACGATACATTATATTCCATCCAGTCTATTTCTGCCTGGTCTACCAGCGTTTTCAAAAAAGGCGGATATCCCATGACGATGTAATTATGTTTCTTGCCGAATTGTTTAAGCGTATTTTCAATTTTTACTGTATCAGGCCCTGGCGATTTTATTTTAGCAAACTTCACGCAACTCATGGCAATGTTGATGCCGGTGGCCCAGGCACCCAAGGCAAATGCATTAATAACAAACAATGGTTCTTTTCCAAATAAATTCCGGATCCCAAATTGTATCATCTTTGCATTTCGTTTTCGTTCAAACGATCCCCGGGCCCAGTTGGTGGCTGTCCCACTACTGCCTGAAGATTCATCAATGATCACGTCGCTTTCCGGGAGTTCCCCTCCCATGGCTCTTGCGTCAATGTCATAAACCTTTACATAGTTCTCCTTATCGGTTTCTGGGATTTCATATAGCTGTGGCAAAAGACCTTTGAAGCGAGGACCTTTAAAGTTTTTTGACCTTAAAAACTCGCGATAGGCAGGTACGTTGCGTTTTGCCCGCAAAAACTGCATATATGCCCTGGCGATCCCATTAAACTTACGGATCCTGTTCATACCCGGGATGAATAAAAGCCTGGTCGAAGACGTTGATAAAAACAAAATCCTCCTTACAAATTCAATCGCTTGTGCATAACATATAAGCAGGACCGTTTTCATAAAAAATCAGTTGACAATTATTTCTTTTGTGTCCAGGCGATAACTTCTTGCCGGTTCTTTGCTATATCCTGCCCGGAAGATCATCCAGATTCTTCCCTTAGCTGGAAGGGGAAACATTGCTTTTATTTTTTCGTACGCTGCTTTGTTGGTGATCAGTGAGCCAAAAGGATGAATACAGGCCCGCTCTTTTGTAAGCAGTAGCCAGCACCTGGCGAGGGTTTTACCGGCGTTTAGCCAGTCAGCTGTGTTTTCAAAGTTCCCACCCAACCAGCAAATAGTATGGGTACCTTTAAATGAATTTCTATAATAACCGGCGAGGGCTGCTTTCTTTAACCCATGCTCCCATCTCTCGTGATCAGTGAATACAGATTTCATCAATTTGCCGGGGAAACACATACACCTGGCCCAGAGCCCGTCCTTTTTTGTTTCAGCTTCCTTGTCAGTGTACCTGAACAGCTCGTTTAATTCACCGCGATTAGGCGTCGAGTCAAGGTCTTCGAAAAGAGTTTGCTGGTTAAGCCTGATCACTTCATCCACCATTTTCTTTTCAGAAGAATAAAAGACTTCATTTCCAAACCGGAGAGCTTCGTCTTTTAAAGCCTGTATTGTTTTATCTCGGAGCGGTTCCCCATCGT
>DASSFT010000451.1:0-6131 GCA_035694045.1 Chitinophagaceae bacterium | reverse complement strand
TAAGTATCATCATTTAAGATACCATCACTGTTGCAATAAATGACGGCGCTGAGCATGAATTCAATATGATGATCAAAATCGGCGAAATAACTGGCATCGATCAGGAAACCGTAAGCATCCCCCACCTTGTTAAAGATGCGGATATCAGGCCGGGTTTTTCCTTTTTCACCACCATAAAACAGGAACTTGACATAGCTGGCATGATAGCTACTGTCATAAGAAGGGTCGGTTGATTCCGGCGGTGTCGTCGACATATAACGGCGAAGGAAATTATAGTCGTCGTTTGTAAGGTCGAATCTCTGCTTTGTCGGAACGCTTTGCGGAAACATCACACTCCTGACAATATTATGGAGGTCTTTCAACAATAACCTGTTCTTCTTTGAAAAATCAAGAGGCTCGTGCACGATACTATCGCCTTTCATATGCCCCCGGCCGATCTTTGTGTTTCTTGTTGCATAAACAAGCCGACTTTTTTCTGCCGGCTTTTCATATACCAGTTTACCATTGTTGTCGTAAAATCGAACGGGGTTGGTATGCCTGTTCTGCTGTTCGGTTAAGCTGATATCAAGCCGGTGAATGATCTGTGTTGCCTCATACCCCATTGCGTGCAAACTGTTATTGATATATTCCTGTCCAAGGAACTCATACAGGCGATTGAATGCATCATTGTCGCTGACCAATAGTATTCTTTTGATATAGTGTGCAATCGTCGGTCTTTTATCAGCGGCGGTGGAATCGATACTTACTGCAGTTTGACCGTCGCCGTCCTCTCCTGTGATCATAGTCGTATTCTTATCCAACCCTTCAATCTTTACCTGGTTCAGTTTTTGAAGCGCCAATATTGCTATCGGCAACTTAACTGTGGATGCCGGGTAGAAATAATTGCTGTCATTATTATTAAAATAAAAATCCCTGAAGACTGGATTCCCTTTTTTATCCCTGTCAATCTGTGTATAAATGATCTGCACCTTCAATTCATCTTTTTTTTGAAGGACTGAGTCAAACTCTGAATATACAGTCGAATACTGTTTGAGGAGGTTTGAGAGTATGTCGCTGGGTTCGCTCACAGGGCCGACAGTTTTTTTAGAAGAAGAACAGCTATAAAAAATAAAGATCGCGGAAATGACTGGAAATATTATTTTCATATTCGATTGATGGAAGCTCAAATTAACAATTAACTCAACTGCTTTATGAATACATGGTTAAAATCATTATTGATCGGCGTAGTGGTTGCAGGGATTGCGTATTTCGTATTCCAACGCATGACAAAACAAAAAACCATTAGGCGATTTACCGCGCACTATGAACTGATCAGGGAGGCTAAACCCGGAACTGTCCGGGCAGGCCACGATGAAACCATGGATGACCTGCATAAAATGTCGCAGGCAATCCAGGCGAGGTGTAAAAACGCAGGATATCCAATCGTGGTGAAGACAATGGGCAATGATGAAAAGCTTGACATCACCATTCAGCATGTTGACGACACGATCCGGCTCAGGCGACTAATTAAAAGTACCGGGAAACTGGAGATTCATGAAGTCTATACAATGCAGGAGCTTGTTTCAGTGATTGAACCCAGCCTTAAGGAACCCGTACAGGTTTCCGTTGAGACAGTGCCAGAAGAAAACACGGTGATCGACACAGGTAAAGCCATAAAGTTCAGCGAACTGAAGCCGGAGGCTACCAAGCCGGTTGAACAAGCTCCCACTCTCGCTTCCATTATTACATTCAGCCAGCAACCACAAGGGGCCGAGATAGGCTGGATTGCGGAAAAAGATACAGCAGTATTCAGGAAAATTTTCATTAAGGATTTAAGTTCCTCGATGCCTGTAAACGCCCGGTTTTATTATGGGCCCGGCAATAGTCCGTCGAAACGCAATTTGGCTGTTTATGCATTACGCTCTTATGGTGAAGGAAGCATCATAATCGACAACACCGACATTAAAACAGCTATGCAGGCATTTGGGTATACTGGCATCCCCTCAGTCGAGTTTAGTTTTACGTCAACAGGCTCAAGAAAATGGGAAATGCTCACAGGCAAAAACGTTGGCCGACCGCTTGCAATTCTCGTAGACGATAAAGTTATCTCTGCGCCGAGAGTTGAATCGGCAATCCTGGGAGGAAAGGCCTCCATTAGCGGCGGTTTCACAGTTGCCGAAGCCCAGGCCCTGGCTGATCAATTGAGCAGCGGAGCAATGCCAGCCAGCTTTCATATCATAAAACAGGAAATATCTCCCGAAACCGGTCTGGTCAACCTGAAATCATTGCTGATCGTGCTTATCGCCTTTGCTATTGGTACAGGTACATCTTATCTTATATTTAAACTCCTGAAAAGCAACTAAAAATGTTTAGAAAATCAGGTTTCCGGTTGTCATAAAACCTGATTAAACTTCTGCCCGAAAACCCTATCTTTGCCGCTCTTTAAAAATCCCTGAGCCTTTACCCGTGCCCCGTCGCCAAAAAAGAAAAATGTCGCCGGCGAACGGAACTGTGAAGCGGAGGCTTATAAAATGTAAATCGCACAACGTATGCAACTGAAAGGTTTGGTTCGATTCTTTACGATCCTGCTAATTGTTTATTCACTCTACCAGCTTTCGTTTACCTGGTTTGTTCGCCAACATGAAAAAAAGATGGAGGCTCGTGCTCACGCATTTGTGAATACACATTTCCCTACTCCCGAAGCAAAATATCCTGCTAACAAAGATTCGCAGGCAATGTATGCGGAAGTGCGAGACACGATCTACCAGGCAAGATTAAAACGCCTGCTCGACAGTACAAAAGATGTTGTCGTCACTTATGGTATCAATGGTGCCATGAGTTACCAGAAAGCAAAGGAAGAAGAGTTGAACCTCGGGCTGGACCTCCAGGGCGGTATGAACGTATCGCTGGAAGTGGAAATGACCGGGCTGTTGAATACTCTTTCAAATAATTCAAAGGACCCGGTTTTCCAGAAAGCTATAACAAATGCTGAAACGAGAAAGGCCAATAGCTCGGCAAATTTTGTAACCTTATTTGCCGAAGAATACAAGCAATTGAGCAACGACGGGCAGCTCGCTGGATTATTCGCGGCTAACAGTGCTGGAAAGATCACTTTCCGTTCAACCAACTCACAGGTGATTAATTACCTCAATGAGCAAACCGGAGAAGCTTTTCAAAGTACTTATAATATTCTGACCAAACGTATCGACCAGTTTGGCGTAGCCCAACCGAATATCAACCCTGATAAAAATCGCGGCATTATCTCCGTTGAGCTTCCTGGCGTAAAAGATAAGGAAAGAGTAAAAAGACTTTTACAGTCCTCTGCCAATCTCCAGTTCTGGGATGCGTATAAACTGGAAGATGTGCAAGGTGGATTGCAGCAGGCTGAAGAAGCTTTTGACAATTACGTCAAAGGCATTACTCCCGATACTACTAAAACGGATACCACGGGACAAAATAGCTTTGTTAGTGATACAACCGGTAAAAAAACTGATACCACCCAAACTGTTAAGTTCGGTGCTGATTCAGTGAATCCGGGTGGACCGAAATCAACAACACCCAACACTGCGCAACAACCTAACAATGCAACCAAAAGATCACTGGGAGAATACCTGATGGTAGATCCGAACAACCGGACCATCCTCGGTTATGTCAAAAAAGATACCGGGTTGTTGAAAGAGTATCTCAATTCACCAGCTCTAAAAAAATTCTTCCCTTCCGATGCCTGGTTTGTATATGGACAACCACAAAGAGAAAATAAGAATCTCATCCCCCTGTATGTACTGAGAACATATGGTCGCGAAACTCCGCAGTTGGAAGGTGATGTGATAAAAGATGCAAGACAGGGATTTGACCAGATCAAAGGGCCCATTGTTGAAATGGAAATGAATGCCGCAGGCGCTAACAAATGGGGCACGATCACTGAACGAAGCTCTAAGGATAAAACACCGATCGCGATCGTACTGGATGGCGTCGTTTACTCAGCTCCTATCGCAGAAGGAAGGCTGGGCGACCGTTCGCAGATCACCGGCAACTTTACCGTGCAGGAAGCACAGGACCTTGCATCTATCTTGAAAATAGGTAAACTGAAAGCGCCCGCCAAGATTGTACAGGATCAGCAGGTTGGTCCCACCCTCGGTAGAGAAGCTCTCAACAAGGGTATGTTAGCCTTTGCGATTTCCTTCGTGGTCATCTTTTCACTGATGTTGGTCTATTACAACACTGCAGGATGGGTAGCCAATATCGCTTTAATACTAAACCTTCTTTTCACTATTGGTGTACTCGCCGGTCTTGGTGCTACTTTGACAGCACCTGGTATCGCCGGCCTTGTTCTTACCATCGGTATGGCGGTAGACACCAACGTAATTATATATGAACGTATCAAGGAGGAGTTGTCGCGAGGCAAAGGATACATTCCAGCCATCAATGAAGGTTACCGGCGATCGCTGCCACCTGTTCTGGATGGGCACATAACCGTCCTCATGACAGCAATCATCTTATTCTATTTCGGGTTGGGACCGGTGAAAGGTTTTGCTACTACACAGATACTTGGTATCATCCTGTCACTGTTCTGCGGTATCCTCGTGAGCCGCTGGATCACTGACTGGTTTACCAACAAGCAACGACATCTCGAATATTTCACAACAGTTTCCCGTAAAGTTTTCCAGCATGCGAAATTCAAATTCATTGAATTCCGTAAGATAGCCTATGCGATCTCATTCGTTGTGCTGGCGCTAGGAATTGCTTCTTATTTCAATGGCTTTGATTATGGAGTTGAGTTTGACGGAGGCCGCAGTTATACCGTCAGGTTTGGAAGGGCATTGCCCAGTGCGGAAATTGAAGCCATCCGTAGCGAGCTGAAAACAACTTTTAATAATGAATCTCCTGTGATCAAAACAGTTGGCGATGCAGCTACGCTCGATATCACTACTTCTTACCTGATCCATGAGACTTCTCCGCAAACCGACTCAGTAGTAGAACAGAAATTATTTGGAGGATTGACAAAACATCTGCCACCAAATATCACGTACAATAAATTTGACGCGAGTGAAGGCGGTATCGGGAAAATAGCCTCCAAAAAAGTTGAGGCTACCATTTCCGACGACCTGAAAGCCGGGGCCGTTAAAGCGGTAATATTTGCCATCTTTGTCATCTTCCTTTATATCTTCATTCGTTTCCGCGACTGGAGATACTCATTGGGAACTATCCTTGCGTTGCTTCACGACGTGTTGGTAACATTGATCGTATTCTCATTTGCCAGGAGACTGGTACCCTTCCCGCTCGAAATAGACCAGCATTTCATCGCTGCTGTACTGACTGTAGTGGGCTTCTCGATGAACGATACGGTTATCGTGTTCGACAGGATACGCGAGGACAGGAGGCTATATCCTACCGCGCCGTTGAAAGATACCATCAACAGGGCCATCAATGAAACCCTGAGCCGTACAATCATGACTTCGCTGACAGTATTCCTGACGATCCTGATCTTGTTCATATTCGGTGGTGAAGTAACAAGGGGATTCGCATTCGCAATGCTGATCGGTGTCATTACAGGTACCTATTCATCCATTTTCGTAGCAGCGCCGATATTGGTTGACCTGGGTACAGGCAAAAAATCGGCTGCTTCAAAAGCTGCAGCTGTAAAAACAACAACGGTACAGAAAGCCCAGGAAGTAAAATCGTAAACGAACGAAATAAATTTTTTCAAGCCTGTCTTTAATAGACGGGCTTTTTAATTGGCAGATGCTAGATGCTGGATACTAGATGCTAGATTTTGGCAGTAGCTATCGGAAAACAGTTGTATCCAGCATCCAGCATCTAGAATCTAGAATCCAGTTTCCTTAGTGCACTTCCCGCAATACAAATTGATTCCGTATTTTTAGATAAATCGGTTTGATCGTAGATGAGTTTCACTGCTGAAGATATCATGCTGGCTGGATCGATCCTGTTGATCGCAAGTATTGTTGCCAGCAAAACTTCATTTAAGCTGGGCATACCTACGCTTATCCTGTTTTTGGCCGTGGGCATGCTTGCCGGATCCGAGGGCATCGGCAAAATATATTTTGATGATCCTCATCTCGCCGAAGTACTGGGTGTGCTCGCTCTAAACTTCATTTTGTTTTCGGGTGGTATGGACACTAAATGGGAAAGCG
>DASSFT010000450.1:0-3664 GCA_035694045.1 Chitinophagaceae bacterium | reverse complement strand
GGAGTTTTAAAAGTGATACAACTATAGTTTCGCTCGATGAACTTAATTGCTACGCAACTTTATACTGGTTATGATTTCATCGGGTAACAACGCTATACAACAGCCTCTTTGGGCATCTGCGACATATCGAAGGCGCCCTTTCGAAGATTAATACCATACTCAAGCCAGGCCTTCAGGCAGGCCAGGAAATTGGCCCAGCCAGCGGTGTTTCCCGCCAGCCATTTTATCCCGGCATCGTTACGTTCCTTATTTCCCTCAGTGACTGTAACAAAAACCCCATCGCTCATTTGCTGCAGCGATATTTCCACCCTCGTTTCCGTCTTATCTTCAGGATTGCCCCAATAGAATGAAACATATTTTTCTTTTTCCACCTTATCTACCCGTACCGGGAACTTCATGTCAAACTCGGGGAATTGCCAGGTAAGCGTTTTGCCTTGTTCCATGCGCCCGGTGCTTTTTGCTATGAAATAATTCGACATCTGCGCGGGATCGACAATGGCTTCAAAAACGTCATGCAGCGGCTTTTGTATTTTCAGCTGCGTTTTAATTTCAAGTTTTGAAGAATCACTCATACGACACGATTTGCTTTAATAAAGGTAAGTCCATTTGAGACGATTAAACAAGAACCAAATCACAAGAACCAAATAAATTAAAAATTAAAAGGTCTAAACAGAAGCCTTCAATTAAAATGATTGGATTTTTGTTTTTGGATCTTTTTTGGTTCTTGGTGCTTGGTTCTTAAAAATTATATCCTGCTTTCAATCCCCAGAAACTCCGTGTCCCATTATTGATCCATGTCTCGTATTTTGCCTGTACATCCAATCCTAATACACGCAACCCAATACCGGGAGAAAGAATGAACGCAGACCCGTCGTTGTTAGTATAATTTGCCATGCCGCCTTCAAGTTTGGCATACAATACAGGAGCAAACCTGTATTTGATACCAGCGCGAACAGGAATAACGTTGATTGCCGGGGTTTCTTTGGCACCTTCACTTGTTTCGATGGTCCTGCCTGGAAAATGCATGAACCCTGCTGATCCGGTTAGACCGATTTTCCCGAGACGGATATCCGCACTAACCCCAACACCGCCTCCGTGCTTATTGGTTTCTTCAAGACGGCCTATAGGTTTTGCTACCTCGACGTAAGGACCGATGCTGAAACCTTTCAGCTGGGCGCTGGCCTGGGAACAGGTAATGGCCAGGGTGGCAAAAACAAGCACAGTTTTCATGGTAGTAATTTATACCGATGGCACGGACAAACTTCTTGCCAATACAGCGGATAGCATATCGGCAGTTCATATTTGTGATAAACTTTAATTTTGAATCATTGGTCCATCCACGATTGGGTCCAAGGCAACGAAAACATACCTTTGATTGTCAAGTTGGAAAATGGGCTCGTTAATGATCATAAAAACCCTGGCTGCCGTCATTTTGCTCACCTGTTTTGTTACGGGCTGTAAAAAGGATCGTTCTGCCGGCCCATGTGATCAAACTATGGCTGGGATGACAGGCCGGTATAAAATCGAGAAGGTCGAATCGGTATCATATAATACTGGAGCGGCGCAAGATCGCACGGCTGTATTAACTACCTGTCAACGGTTAGGTATATACGTGTTCCGGGCAGACAGCACTGCCAGTTATACAGGGACGGGTAATTGCAATGGCACCATTAATGGAAGATGGTACCTTACCAACTCCACCTTTTATATAGATTTCAATTCAGGAAACCCCGGGCTCCACAATTTAACCGCATTAGTAAGCTGGGATTGTACAGATCTCGTCCTGATCACCCGGTTCCCAACTGTCGATTCTAATTATAGGTACACTTTGAGACGATTTTGAAATCTCATCCCTGGCCTTCAAAAAAATAATTCCAGGTTTGTCCAATTCGCGTTGCCCCAATTGTTATTTGCATATAATTCCTACATTCAATCACGATTTAAACTTAATAAAATGGAAGAGTATGCATTAATCATGAGACATGAAGACGGCAAAAAAGTCGCTTCACCTGAACAAATACAAGCCTGGATGAAACAGACCATGGACTGGATCGGTGGCATCGCAGCTCAAAACAAATTTGTAGGTGGCACCGGACTATCTTTTGAAGAGGCAAGAGTGGTCGTCAATAAAGATTCCAAGAAGTTGGTCACCAATGGACCTTTTGGCGAGATCAAAGAAACGATTGGTGGTTTTATTACGGTGCGAGCCGAATCGATAGAAGAAGCGGTAGAGTTTGCCCGGGGTTGTCCTGTTTTGCAGGGAGAAGGCAATAGTATGGAGGTGAGAAGGATCTCCAGAAACGATGGGACTCACTAGCGTTATGTTAAACATTTCTTGTCGCCACGGATTCACGGTAAAAAAATGAATTCATCCGTGTATCCGTGGCAACTCGTCATCCTTAAACCTTTCAACCATTCAACCCTTAAACCCTTAACCTTTAAACCGCCAATCCGTGTATCCGTGGCAATATAATTCGTCGAATCATACTTACCTTAACACTAGTCTCGAACTCGCTTTATGCAGCAAAAGGAATTAATACCGCATCTGTTCCGCACCGAGTTCAGCAAAATAGCTGCTGTGCTAAGTAAGACCTTTGGCATTGATCATATTGAAGTAGCTGAAGATATAGCTAGTGAAACTTTCCTTTCGGCTCTTGAAACCTGGACCTACAGGGGTATCCCGGAAAATCCAACCGCCTGGTTATACACTGTAGCTAAGAATAAGACAAAAAACTACCTGGCACGCAATAAAGTCTTTACCGAAAAAGTAGCTCCGCAACTAAAACATTCATCGTTGGAAAATGAAGAACTGGAGATTGATCTTTCCGAAAAAAATATTACCGATAGCCAGCTCCAAATGCTTTTTGCTCTTTGTCATCCTGTTATCCCGCAAGAATCACAGATTGGTCTTGCCCTGCGTATCCTTTGTGGATTCGGGATCGATGAGATCGCGAATGCTTTTTTGACTAACAAGGAAACGATCAACAAACGTCTCTTCCGCGCAAAAGAGAAATTACGGGAAGAAAAGATCGCAATAGAATATCCAGGCAACGGGGAGATCAACAAACGGCTCGAGACCGTGCTTCGAACTCTGTATCTCTTATACAGCGAAGGTTATTATTCTGAAAGTAAGGACAGTATTCTCCGCGAAGATCTCTGCACCGAAGCGATGCGGCTTACATTCCTGCTTATGAGCAATGAGCCTACCAATCTTCCCGAGGTAAATGCGCTTTATGCGTTAATGTGTTTTCATTCATCACGGTTCCCGGCCAGGATAAATGAAAACGGCGAAATCATATTGTATACTGACCAGGATGAATCGCTCTGGGATCAGTCGCTGATCGAGAAAGGAGCTTTTTTTCTTCACCAGGCATCACGGGGAAACAGGATCTCGAAATATCATCTGGAAGCTGGTATTGCTTACTGGCATACAATAAAAGCGGATACGAAGGAAAAATGGGAAAATATATTGCAGCTTTATAATCGTTTATTACAGGTTGAGTACTCACCAGTGGCTGCGCTTAACAGGACCTATGCGTTATCAAAAGCAAACGGGAAAGGGGAAGCCATCATTGAGGCAGAAAAATTAAGACTTACTGATAACCATTTTTATTTCACATTGCTGGGAGAATTGTATACAGGTATTGACAATTTAAAGGCAAAA
>DASSFT010000449.1:0-2094 GCA_035694045.1 Chitinophagaceae bacterium | reverse complement strand
TATGTAAGCAATTTGTTAGCCATGTGGCTAAAACATGTATTAAATTTTTTTATTTTTTGTTTAGGGTCTTTTTTATTAACTTTTAATTAGCAAAAAACCTTATCACTTTGAATTTGCCGAAAAATGGAATGGAGCAGATCACCATCTTACTCGTGGATGATCACAAACTGATCAGGGATTCCTGGTCATTCATACTCAACAGCGATCCAAGATTCAACGTTGTCGCTGAAACAAGTAATGGCGACGATGCCGTGGAAATCGTAAAATCCCTTAAACCTGATATCATCTTAATGGACGTCAATATGACCCCGGTCAGCGGGTTTGACGCCACTCGCCAGATCATCAAGATCGCTCCCGATACCAAGGTCATTGCGGTATCCATGCACAGCATGCCTGCCTATGCCAAGAGGATGATGCAGCTTGGCGCTATGGGCTATGTGACGAAAAATTCCTCAAAGGACGAAATGATCAAGGCGATCATAGAAGTCAGTGAAGGGAAAAAATATATCTGCGAAGAGGTGAAGAACATCCTCGCGCAAAAAGAGATGGAGGATGATAGTTCCCATGCAGATATGAATAATTTGTCTCGCAGGGAAATAGATATAATCAAACTTATTAAAGTAGGTTTATCCTCGAAGGAAATTGCTTCACAGCTGGAGATTTCCCTGAAGACAGTAGAGGTTCACCGGTATAATATTCTTAAAAAGCTGAAACTGAAAAATACAGCCGCGCTCGTCAATTTTATCAACGTCAATGGCCTTTAGCCCTGGCCAGGATAGCTTAATGAATTTAGTCTATAGAATTTATCGCCTGGATTATCCCTTGTACCTGTAGTTGCTTTGCGGATTCATGGGGCAACCACTTTTCCGGGATGAGTAGCAGGAACTTATAACGACAGCGAGAAGGATTACTGCCACTATTGAAAAGAAGGTCTTCTTCATTTTGGATTCTTTGTTGTTAAACGGTCCTTTAAGACAAATATTTTACAAATGTAAACCATTCGGTCAATTTTACATAGCTCAAGGTAGTTATACCAAAACCATGCCCCTGTAAACCAGAACACTTGTTCGTGCCGCCGCCAATTTTTAGTAATAATACTTGCGCCATTCCCTCATCAGATGAGACCACGGAAAGTCAGGCTACTAGACGTAGCATCGTTGTCCCGCCGAATTACGGGAAGAAAAAACCAAACTTGACCATTAGCCAAATTTCCTTTTTTGACAAATGGCAATGAGCTAACTTTACCGCCCTGACTAAGCAAATTTTTCCCCTGATGTTGCAACTCAAAAAGCCACTGGCGTTTATAGACCTTGAAACTACCGGCACCAACCTGGGTACCGACCGTATCATCGAAATAGCCATTGTCAAAGTCCTTCCTGATGGAAGCAAAAGTGTAAAAAGAAAGATCATCAACCCCGAAATGCCGATTCCCAAAGCGTCGTCGGATATACACGGTTTTACGGATGAGATGGTAAAAGATGCCCCGACGTTCAAGCAGGTGGCTCATGAATTGAAACAGGTCCTCGATGCCTGCGATCTTGCCGGCTATAACTCGAACCGGTTTGATATTCCGCTGCTCGTTGAGGAATTCTTACGCGCCGGCGTAGACTTCGATCTGAAAGGAAGAAGGCTTGTCGACGTGCAGAAAATATTCCACCTAATGGAACAGAGGACTCTTAGCGCTGCCTATAAGTTTTATTGCAATAAAATATTGGAGTCTGCCCATAGTGCCGAGGCCGATGCGAATGCTACGCATGAAATACTGATGGCTCAACTCAGCCATTATCCTGCCCTGGGTAATACCATTGATACGGTTCTAAAGACCATTGGTGAAGATGTGATCGTTGATCTTGCCCGCCGGTTTATTGTAGAAAACGGAGTTGAAGTATTTAATTTTGGAAAGTTCAAGGGCAGACCTGTGGCCGAAGTATTAAGACTTGAACCTCAGTACTATGATTGGATGATGAAAGGGGATTTTCCTCAACACACCAAACAAAAGCTCACTGAAATTTATACAAGAACGATGCTCAAAAAAGTATAAATCCTGCGTTTACTGTGAACAAATTTAACAGGCTATCTTAGGCCTTTTATCGT
>DASSFT010000448.1:0-5572 GCA_035694045.1 Chitinophagaceae bacterium | reverse complement strand
GGAGCAATAGATTATCGGGCTCGTATTCACTAAATACATTAAAGAGTAGCGAAGCTGAAGCCTGCAAGTGCCTGGCTTTTTTTTGTTCACCCGGGTAACCCTGGAAGATGAGTCCCCCGATCACCGCTACATCGCGGAATTTCCGCCTCGCCATTTCAGTGGAGTTCACACTGCGTTGAATGTCGGCCAGCAAATTATCCGGCGAAAATAGTTCGTATACGTTCGTATCGTCAACAGGGATAGGCTGATCGCTCAAGAGTTCAAATCCATAGTCATTCATGGCAAAGGAAAACGTAATCGGCCTGATACGGCTGATGCGCCAGGCCAGTATCGCCGCCATCGCTTCATGTACCAGTCTTCCTTCAAAAGGATAAACAAATAAGTGAAACCCGTCATCCGTTTCAATATGTTCGATCAGCAATTCATTTCGTTTGGGTACATGCGATAGTTTTTCCTGCAGCTCAAACAAAGGTTCCAGTACTTGCAGCTCAATTTCTTCTTCATCGCCCGCACCAGCTTTATTCTGCCGGGTTTCCGATTTGCGATCCAGCGTTTCTCTCAACACTTTACCGAGGTTGGCGCTCAACGGCATTCTTCCTCCCTGCCAGCTCGGCACGATCGATTTTTTAGCATTGCTTTTCCTGACATAGGCTGTCAGGTCTTTGATCATAATAAATTCAAGATTCCTTCCCGCCAGGGTGAACACATCTCCCGGCTGCAACCTGGATATAAACCATTCTTCGATTACACCCACATAACCACCCTGCAAAAATCTTACTTTCATCATCGCTTCGCTCACAATGGTACCGATATGGAGACGATGACGCATTGCGAGTCGGCGGCTCTTTATTTTATATACACCATCTTCGATCTCTGTTTTTTTATAATCATCGTACTGTGTGAGTGCTTTTCCCCCTGCCGAGATAAAATGGAGCAATTGGTCCCATTCCCCCTGCAAAAGTTGTTTATAGCAATAAGTGCCTTTTATTTCTTCAAAAACCTGCCCGGGTAAAAATCCATCTGATACGGCCAGCGTATTTAAATATTGTATAAGCACATCATAACACAGCAGCATAGGTGGGCGGCTTTCTATTATTTTCTGGCTGATCGCTTTTTTAAGGGCAGCCGCTTCCGCCAATTCCAGGGAGTGAGTAGGTAAAAAGTAAATCTTACTTATCGCATCAGGACTATGACCGCTACGACCGGCTCTTTGTAAAAACCGGGCCACACCTTTGGGTGAGCCTACCTGTATCACCGTTTCAACAGGCCGGAAGTCAACACCGAGGTCAAGGCTTGCTGTACATACGACGGCCTTCAGTTTCCCGGAATGTAAATTCTCTTCCACCCAGGTCCGTAATTCCATATCCACGGAACCATGATGCAATGCGATGGAACCGGCAAGATCAGGACAAATATTCAACAGGGTCTGGTACCAGGTTTCACTCATTCCCCTTGTATTTATGAAAATGAGAGTGGTCCTGCTTTGTTGAATAATAGGGATAAGTTTACTGGCCAGTTTGATTCCCAAATGACCTGCCCATGGATATTTTTCAATTTCATCGGGAAAAATAGATTCTACATCAATACGTTTATCCATATTAGATCGTACGATCACTCCTTCCTTTTTCAAAGGCGACATCAGTACCTGTTTGGCTTCATCCAGGTTACCAATCGTAGCACTGATGCCCCAGATGCTAAGTCGATAGTCGTGAGTGGTGACCCGATAGCTATCGGGTGGTGAGTCCTTTCTTTCAACTATAGACTTTTGACTATCGACTATCGACCCGATATCTATCGGGTCAGGTCTATCTGGTATTGACTCTCGACTTCCGATAATCCTGCTAATTGCAAGTTCAACCTGCACTCCCCGCTTACTTCCCAGTAGCTCATGCCATTCATCTACGGCTATTATTTGAAGTGAGCGAAAGATATTTTCGTATCCTTTTTGGGCAAGTAATAAGTGGAGGCTTTCGGGGGTGATGATCAATACCTCCGGCATCTGTCTTTTTTGCCGCTCTCTTTCAGCGAGGGGAGTATCCCCATTCCGTATCCCGATTTTCCAGTCGAGCTGTAATTCGGCGATCACTTCTTCCATTGCCCGGCCTATGTCTTTGGCCAATGCGCGGAGCGGTGTGATCCATAGGAGCATTAAACCCTGTTTCGGTGAGTTACCACCAGGATTATCGTTGATGTATTTGATAATGGCCCCTAAAAAAACGGAGAATGTTTTACCACAGCCTGTAGGTGCATTCACCAGCCCGCTTTCCCGGTCAAGGAGATGCTGCCATGTTTCTTCCTGGAATGAAAAAGGTTGAAACCCTTTTTGTGCAAGCCATTCCGTCACCACTTTGTATCCCTTCGTTTCCCTCAACATTTTACAAACATAAAGTAAAGAACCAAATCCCAATCACACCACTTGGCGGGACAAAAAGATATAAGCCAAAAAATCAAATTGTTTTGATTGGATGCCCCGGCTTGAATATTGAAATTTGTAATTTATTTGGTTCTTGCGTGCTTGCTTCTTGGAGCTTTATTACGCAATCGATTTTTTTCATTATTAAGTGAAACTCAGTAGGAAACCAGGGTCACGTAATTTTCAGGTTGCACAAATCACTGGTCGGGCTGGTATTTCTTCAAGGCAAATGACCTGTAACCCTGTTTTTTTATACTTAAAAGAGGTGTTTATTGGGGCATTATTTTGCGCTGTTTTAACAAATGAGATAGTTTTATGAAGTAAATCAAACTCTATGAAAGCGCAATTTTTCCTCATTCCGGCCACCTTGTTTTTCACCACCGCTTCATTCACGACTTTAACCGACTCGCCTGTAAAAATGCCTGCGGCACTTAAACAGACGGACAATGCGAGCTTTATTTTCTTTAGAACTCACCGGCAAGGAAAGGGTATAACGGCTACCTGGGCAGTTAATGCCAATAATGTAGCCAGTTTTACCGTCAAGCGTACTTACGAAGATCCGAATGACCCTTATGCATTCTGGGAAGATATCAGCACCGTTCCGGGGGGCCTGGGCCGTTCCTTTAAATACACGGATGTAAATGTTTTCCCGGGTTTTGTCAATTATAAGATCGTTGCATTGATGGATGATGGCAGTTCAATCATCTCGGAAGTAGCAACTGTCAGGATAGTTAGCCATTGATAAAGTGATCCGGTTTCAGCGCATTAAAAAAATGTGCCTATGAAGAAAGTTGTACCCATCCTGATCTTACTACTGTTATATATCTGCAAAGGATATACACAAATCACTTCGCCCGTCATTCGCGCCAATTTTGGTGTTGACGCGGATATGCGATCCAATTTCTTCAATGGTTTTGTACAGTCCGGTAATGATGACTGGTTCGTGTTGCCAGGTTCACTAGGTACAGGACAGTTTATGATCGACACTGCAGGAGCTGCCGCCCGGGTGGCCCGTTATGCGATCGATGTTCCATTCCGGAGATCAACTTTTGTAAAGATGATGCGGTTCCCGGTATTTAGTGTAATTAACAACCGCCTTTTACTCGATGCCGCTTTTATCCGCGATTATCACGGTGATGATTCAACAGTATTCGCTTCAGGCTCGAGCAAGAATGGAGACAATCCCACCGACTGGAATACGCCGGTTTCTCAGGGTATTCCGGACAAGAATGATATCCTTGATGTGATGGTACATATAAGAAGGGCCGGACCTAATATCACCGACTCATTATGGATGATGGGAGGTATGTCGTTGGACAACACGACGGGTGACCGTTATTTTGATTTTGAGATGTATCAGACCGATCTTGCTTATAACCGGTCAACGTTGAAGTTTACAGGCGCTGGGCCTGACGCTGGTCATACTTCATGGCAATTTGATGCGGCGGGAAATATCATTAAGGCAGGTGATATCATTTTCAGTGCGGAATACCAGAGTTCTTCGCTGACATTTATCGAGGCCCGTATTTGGATCAATCAGGCATCGCTATCCATTTCACCAGCAGCATTTGCCTGGAGCGGTCAATTTGACGGGGCATCCAGTGGCGCTACGTTTGGCTATGCCAGCATTCAACCCAAAGGAGCCGGCACCTATTATTCCGGTCTTCAGTGTGCTAACAATACATGGGGCGGTCCTTTTTCAATCATCCTGCAAAATGATGTTATTGCGACAAATTATACTGCCAAGCAATATGTTGAATTTTCAGTAAACCTCACCAAACTGGGATTGGACCCGGTAACCTCTATTAGTGGCGATCCCTGTGGAATGCCCTTCCGGAGACTCCTGGTCAAAACGAGAGCGTCTGCTTCATTTACAGCACAGCTGAAAGACTTTGTGGCTCCGACAGCAATGTTCATTGCACCCAGGGCCGATATTACAACTGAGACTCCCTCTATTTGCAGCTCCGGTTCTCTTGCCGAGATATATGTGACCAATCCTGTAGCTACATCCACCTATCAATGGACGACACCCAACGGGAATATTGTTTCCAGCCCAACAGGCCCATTTATATTCGTCGATAAGCCGGGGACTTATATCGTCACACAATATTTAATGACAGGTTGTACAGCGTATGCAAGAGATACTATCCAGGTTACGCTTTCGTCGGGTTGTATTGTTTTGCCGGCTGAACTCACAGACCTGCGAGGAACATTCAAGGATGGATGGGCACAGCTGAACTGGAAGACATTGAACAACCAGGATGTGGAGCATTTCCTGGTACAACGTAGCGAGGATGGCACAAACTTTACAACAGTTGGCCAGGTGGATAAACAGGGATCATCAGGAATGGCGTCTTATTCTTTTACCGAAGATGTCAGCAAGATCAATGGCCAGCGGGTCTATTACCGGGTAGTACTGGTTACCACAGGTCACGCAATAAAGTACAGCAATGTGATTTTCCTTTCGATGACGTCAATGACCCATAACAAGATCACTATTTTCCCCAATCCTGCCCGGGATATTGTACAGTTGCAGCTTGCTGTATCGTCTAATTCAACGATAAAAATCGACATCTTCGATGCTGCTGGCAGGTTGGTAGCGACACGGCACACTGTAGTGTATCGTGGGAATAACGTGGTAACGATTGAAGACCTGGCCGACAGGCCACGAGGTATGTACACGATACGCGTAAATACCGGCGAAGAGTCATTTAAGCAAAAATTGTTATTGGTAAAGTAGCTTGTTTCAGGCTATACCGTCATTGCTGACAGTATTTACTGAGTCCTGCCTTTTTAGTAAATACACTTGTTTCCCGAGTCATTTATTTCGGTAATTTTAAAATTGTGTGTGATTGAAAACGGGCCTTAGAGAACCTCTTCTCAAATCCGCTATTCATGAATCGTTTTTTCAGGCGTTTACCGCTACCTGTAAAACTATCACTGATCGGACTGATTCCTCTGGCGCTTCTTATTTATACCTCGCGGGAAATTTATGCGGATAAAAACGCGAAAGTTAAACTCCTTGGAAGTTATATCGACCGTATTCACCAGGCAGCTTACATCAATACACTAATTGACTATCTTGAAAAGGAGAGGAAATTCAGTTTTGATTATGCCATCCGGAAAAACCACCGGGACGCTTTGATCGCCCAACGGCCC
>DASSFT010000447.1:0-6504 GCA_035694045.1 Chitinophagaceae bacterium | reverse complement strand
ACCCTCGCTTTTATACTTACCACGGATATCCTGGAAAATTAAAAAATAGCCATCCTTCAGAAAGGATCCATAATTGCGTCCAAAAAAGGCCAGGCTTAATGATGTATCATTTTTTATAAAAGGGGGGAAAGCTCCATAGGGAGTGCGTGTGAGCAGAATGGGTCCAGCCTGCCTGGAATTTACCGGTGTAATGATAACCGTATGCAGTTTTACTCCATCTCGCATGGGTATCATCACTTCTGATTTCATAGCGGCAGTGATGCTGTCTGCCTGCGCGAATAAATAATTGCAGTGAATCCCTGCAGCCAGCAGGAAAAAGATTAGTTTTTTCATGATGAATTTAAGATTTGACAGAAGGATAAAGATAAGTTGAAAGACAGTACATTCATTTATAGACGGTGTCTTGGTTTAAAAATAACACTCATCCCAAAATTATGCGAGACAACCTTGCAATAAGTGTTTCTTCATACCAATGTCGTTGCGTCGCCGCGTCGCTGCGTGAAATCATCTAAATTTGAACCATGAGCCGGTTACTGTCGTTATTTATGCTGCTTCTTTTTTTCTCCTGCAACTCGCACCAACTGGAAGATAAAGTACAGACGATAGTGCTGGAGTATATCCCCTGGTCATGCGATTGTGCCAACTGGGCCAGCGCAGACGATATAGACCGATATCATGACAACAAAGACGATTCTCTTGCTATTCTCAGCATTTTCGTTGAGCCCGACGATCCATCAGTTACCCTGCCTGATACAATTGGATATATCAATGATCGCATCAGGTTCACCGGCCGGTTTTACAAGGCAAAAGGATTTCCGGAGGGATTTAAATCATCTGAGACGCTACACAAATCGAGAGTATTCAGGTATACAAAGTTTGAAGTGCTTAATAGCGGTTACAGAGAAAGTATCCAGTAGTTGGCTTCATTCCTTTTTATCTGCGTGTTTTGACCGGCGCTGTTCGCTTTCCTTTGCCGGATCGGTCATGTTTCCGCTGAATCCAATTTTTTGCAGATCGAAGACCTTGATGATCTTTTCTTCCATGTCAGCAGCATGCTTCCCATCTGGAATCCCGAGTGCCACGGCATAGACTACCATTTTCGTTGCGGATTTGTTGAATAAAGGCAGGGCTAAAACATATTCCTGCTTTCTTGTTCCCAGGCCTGCAGAAAGATCCGTGATCAAAAAGGAACTGAAGACACGACGAAATACCGCTGTATCTCCGATACCGTTATTATAGAAGTACAGAATGAAACTATAGCTGTCCAAATCTTCTTCCTTTATTAACGCCTTATAAGCAGGCGGCGGCATATTCATGGTGTCAGCCCTAACTGTGCTGTACTCGGTTGAATCGAGCACCTCCACCTTTGCAGAATTGGGGAAGATAGCCCGCAATTTTACCGCAATATTATGCCGGTCCCATTTTTTCTCTTTCATACAGGATGAGAAAAGAACCAATAACAATAGGAGATAACCGGCACTTCGCATCATACATGCAAAATAGAAAAATTTTCGCCAGGGTCTGGTTTTCGTCTTGCGTAAAGGTTCTCGCTACGACGCCACGCCGCAACGGATTTAAATCTGTCGGCTTTTCGTTGCGTCTTGGTTCCGCGAAATATGCGGGATGGCGTGAAATAAATCTCAAATCTGGACATCACCTATTTTTTCCGTTGATTTATTCTCCCTATTTTAATAGAAAAAATGATCTCCAGGCATTGGATTGGCTTAGCCAAAAAGGAAAAAGCTGGTGAATATATTCTTCATCTCAAGACCAATACTTTTACACAATTAAAAAAGCTCGATAGCTTTATTTCAGCCAGTATCCTG
Source organism: Chitinophagaceae bacterium (assembly GCA_035694045.1). Taxonomy (GTDB): domain Bacteria; phylum Bacteroidota; class Bacteroidia; order Chitinophagales; family Chitinophagaceae; genus VBAT01. The sequence goes on along the minus strand of DASSFT010000447.1, from coordinate 4,678 downwards.
AAAAGAGAGCTGGATGAAGGCATTGAATTTTTGATAATCACCGAATGGAAAACGCTTGACGCCATCAAACAGTTTGCTGGTGACCAATATGACACCGCCGTGGTACCGGAAATTGTACAACCTATGATGATCAGGTATGACAGGAAGGCGAGGCATTATGAAGTGGAGACTACAGTTTGACCTCAATGAAAGCTATAAAAAAGGGATGTATGAATTATACACCCCTTTGCATGTAGCGCAACTCCTGCAACCAATACCAGGCAACGGACAGGTCACGGTGCTTTTACCAATTTCAATATTTTACCGGTAGTCCCCGATGGACCTCCATTGGAACTGACAGTAAGATAAATCTCGCCTTTATTATCCTGGCCAAACCCCTTAAGATAATACCCGATATCATCGGGATGACTGGCCAGGTTGATCTCCTGGTAATCCCATGAACTTTGTGAAGAGGGTGTGCTGATGAACAATTCGCCATTGGGTGCATTGCTCTGCGCGTAAGTACCAAAAATATATTTGCCCTGGTAAGCTGGTATAGCGTTACCCCGGTACACATTTCCACCAATAACGGTCAGGGCCCGGCCACCCAGCGGGTTTGCGGAATTGTTAATTACGATTACAGGATCGGTAAAAGTTTTGCCAAGATTATCCATCGTTGGACAGGAAGCCAATGCTGTATCGTTATTCGCCGCATTGAAACAGATCCGTCCTTCCTTTACATTCCATCCATAGTTGCCACCTTTGGTTACAACATTAATCTCTTCGTACAATACCTGCCCTGCATCACCCAGGTACAGGTCATGGTTGCCACCCATATCAAATGACATCCGGAACGGGTTGCGAAAACCATACGCATAAATTTCATCTTTGCCGGAAGTGGATACAAATGGATTATCCGGTGGAATGCCATAGGGCGAACCGCTATTGACATCTATCCGTAAAACATTTCCAAAGAGATTGGCTTCTACGTCCTGGCCATTGCCACCCGCATTGGCAGCATACCAGTCATCCACGTGTCCGGGTGCAACATCATTGGCTGCGCCTCCATCCCCGATAGCAATGTATAGATAGCCGTCGGGCCCGAATGCGATGGTACCTCCGTTATGATTGCTTTGCGGATCGTCAATGTTCAGGAGAATTTTTTCGCTGGTCATATCTGCTACATTGCCATTGGTGGCCGAAGCCATGAATTCAGATATACGGCTTAAATTATTCCAGGAAGTTGTCGGGGTGGGGCCACCGGGGCGCGGTGGCAACTGGTAATAAACATAGAAACGCCGGTTAGTGGCAAACTGGGGATGAAATGCGAGACCCAGCAATCCGCGTTCATCATAGTTGGGGTTTAATGTGACCATCGTGGAAGAGACGTCCATAAAAGGGGTAGGCAGTTTTGCTCCTGTTGAATCGACGATCCATATTTTTCCTGCCTGGTCTATTACAAACAGCCTGCCCGTATTATCGGGCGAAGCCACCAATCCTATTGGCGAAACGAAACCATCGGCTACCTGTTTCACATCTACCGACGTACTGTCAACTGTGTTATCCTTATTTTTCTTACATCTCGTTAGTAAGAGAATAAGGATGATTAGCGAGGGGATAAGAACTACGAAAAAAAAGCGCCGGTCAGTGAGGGATTGCTGAATCATTTTCATACTTGCGGAGTTTTAGATAGTAAATAATACTCCCGGTGAAGTTGAGTGGGTGACTGATTCTTGTAAATCCCTGGTGTGATGAGGATGGGAAAAATTTCTACACCTATTATATCGAAAAAAAGAGCAAAAAAGTTGCTATGAGTAATTTGAAAATTTGAATATGAGACAATTTGAAAATGAAGCAATTTGACAATTGATTCAAAAAAAGTTATTAACGTTTCTTAAACCTTTTTCATTTCTGCGGTTCTCAGGAAACAGAACGATTGATGACGCATAGCAGTTGTTGTTCAATCGTCATAATTCTTAAACCCAAAAATCAAGTTATGAAGACAGCAATGAAAAAGACCCTGATCCTCACCCTGGCAAGCGTTGGTTCATTATGTTTATATGCACAAGTGAACCTCGGCTTAAAATCAACTACACAAGCTGCAACAACGATCACAGCAAATACAGGTACAGTAACAAAGGCCACAAGCCAGGCCGCCAGGGCTACCCAAAGCACGGTAAAAGCTTCGACTTCTAAAGTCGCTGATGTAAAAGCAAAAACAGAATCAGCTGTAAATAGCAGCGCTCAAAAAGCAGGCACTGCCGCCAGCAACACTACTGGCAACGCCGATGTAAATGCAGGAGTATCTGTTTCAACACAAACAAGTAATAACAGTTCCGCCGGATCGGCCAGCGCCGGTTCTGCTGCAACCACAGATGCAAATGCCGGTGTGAATGTAGATGCCAAAAAAATAGTAGATGATACAAAGACGACAGCCAGCAGCACAGCAACCTCTGTAAAAAACAAAACAAATGCAACCTTGGAAAAGGCGAAAGAACTGAAGAATGAAGCAAAATCAAATGCAAAGACCGCGGCCGCAGGTGCTACCTCCGCAAAGCCCGAAGTAAAAGTATCGGCCGAAACAAAATCAAACACATCTGCATCAGCCAGCAAACAATAAGAACCATTAAGATCGAAGATTGATAAAGGGATGTCTCGAATCGTTACATCCCTTTTCTTTAACCCGTAAAGCATTCCGTATGAAAAAGACAATTGCCCTGCTGGTTATTATTTCACTGTTTTTACCTGGAATGATCAACGCACAGGAGGTTAAGGCAGAAACAAAAGACAGGACCGGGTTTAAGCTTGGTGCTTTCTATAACAGTAATCTTAATTATTATGGCCGCACCGATAGTTTGCAAAGCAGTGGCTTTTTCCCATTGGCTGAAATTTGGTTCAACAAAAACCTATACATAAACGCAGCTCCTGTTTTTACCAGCAATGCCCTTAATCGATTCGAATATGCGGGTACTGTGCTTACAGCTGGCTACCAGGTTAAGAGTGAAAATGAAAAATTTTTCACACACCTCTATTTTACAAAACCCTTTTACAGGAAAGGCACGCAACTGGTGCAGTCGACGCTGAAAGAACAGTTGAGCGGAACATTCAGCTGGCTAAATAAATATGTAAACTTCAGTATAGGTGGCGATATCAAACATGTTGATGGTTTTGATTTTGGTTTCAATGCCGGGATAGATCATGTTTTCCGGCACGAATTCCCCGGTCAATTCATATTTGTCGCTGATCCAGCCGCAACGATTAACATCGGAACACAGCATTTTACCAGGACCTACTATGAAAAAAAAGGTATCCTGTTTCTTCCCGGTACGGAACAAGCTGTAAGCAAGCAGGAAGCAGAGCTGAAAGTGCTCTCTTATGAATTAACCCTTCCTCTCATACTATCACGGAATAAATGGCAATTGCTGGTAATCCCGGCCTATGTTATTCCCGAAAACCTGTTATCGGTATCCGGCAACCCGGAGCTTTCGGAACGGGGAGAACAAATGTTTTATATAACTGCTGGAGTAAAGATCAATTTTTAGAAAGCGATCCAATTCGCATTTTATTTCTATCAACTAAAAAAATAAATTTGCGGTATATTAAACACTTCCTCATGGATAAGGTAGCCGCTGAATTTATTGCACAAAGCATTTCAAGGATTGAGAAGAATACTCCCAAGATCACAAAATGCCTTGACCAGCTCACTGATGAACAGGTCTGGATGCGACCCAACGAGTCATCCAACAGCATTGGCAATATCCTGCTTCATCTCTGTGGTAATATCCGTCAATACGCCATCTCGGCATTGGGCAACCAGCCCGATATACGGGAAAGAGATAAGGAATTCTCAGCCACCGGCGGCTCTACAAAGGAAGAATTGCTGAAAAAGTTGGTTGTCACCCTGCAGGAAGCCATCGAAATAATCAGGAACACAGATGAAGTAAGCCTGCTAAAAATCTATTCAGCACAGGGATTCAGCTACTCGGGTGCTGGTATTATTGTTCATGTGACGGAACATTATTCTTATCATGCCGGGCAGATCATATTTTGGACAAAACAATTGACAGGTAATGACCTGGGTTTTTATTCACATATCGACTTAAATAAAAGGAACAGGAGCTAGTCGTTTGCAACGCTGACATCTTTAGAGCCTGCCAACTTCATATCGGCCTGAATAAGTGCGAGTAATTTTTGAAAATTCATGTCAATCTCATTCAATATTTTTTCGGCGACTATTGATGGTTTGCCCGTTTCTTCGGCTGCTTTCAGCAGCTCCTTCGAAGAGAACCTCAATGTTTTGCCTCCCCGCTCCTTCTCTTCCAGGGATATACTATCGATCCTGTATCCATAATCTCCGTCACTCACCTTTATCTCAAACAGGTATTCAACCGTGCGAATGGTATGATAAGGCGTAACCAGTCTCATCGTGCCCCTTGCCGTGATCAATCCTTCTCCTCTGTTTTCTACTACGATACTTTGCTTATTCCATTTAACCCGGTCCATAGCTGTTCGCGCCCGTTCAAAGAGATCATCTTTAGCTGTATGGGTCATTTTGATCTTGTCTTTGTAAACTACCCGATCTTCATCCACATGAACAGTCTGGCCAAAGAGCGAGACAGGGATCAAAACGATCAGTATATATTTAATAATACTCATAACCTTTAAAACTGAAGTCCAAAATTTACAAACAAGAGGTTTT
>DASSFT010000446.1:0-5779 GCA_035694045.1 Chitinophagaceae bacterium | reverse complement strand
TTTACCCAGGATCGTGTGCATCATGATGGCAACCGGTTTTTGCTGGCCGGTCATCGACCTGGCTTTTTCGAGCGTTTTAACCACCTCGTCCATATTATTGCCATTCATTTCAAGTGTCAACCACCCAAAAGCCTCAAACTTTTGCCGGATATTCCCCAGGCTCATTACTTTGTCCGTGGGACCATCTATTTGCTGGCCATTCCAGTCAACAGTTGAAATCAGATTATCAACTTTGTGGTGTACGGCAAACATGATTGCTTCCCATACCTGTCCTTCGTCCAGTTCTCCATCGCCATGAAGCGAATACACAATATTTTTGTCGTCATTTAATTTCTTGGCCAGTGCGGCGCCAATAGCTACGCTCATACCCTGTCCCAGTGAGCCGGAAGCGACACGCACCCCCGGTAAATGCTCGTGGGTAGCAGGATGACCCTGCAGCCGGGAGTTTATTTTCCGGAAACTCGCCAGCTCTTTCAGATCAAAATATCCTGAACGGGCGAGTGTGGAATAAAATACCGGGGAAATATGTCCATTCGACAGGAAAAAAACATCTTCGTTCCGGGCATCCATGTGAAAAGCCGGATCATGCTTCATCACTTTGAAATATAATGCCGTAAAAAAATCAGCGCATCCCAGCGATCCCCCGGGATGGCCGCTCGCTGATCCATGAACCATCCGGACGATATCTCTGCGTACCTGATTTGCGATTGCTGTAAGTTCTGCCATAAATAATATTATATTATCAATTTAAACTTTTTGTATCTTGCCGCCTCAAATCACCACGTTAGGTTTGCAAATGTGCAATCTTTTTCGTTATCAATTCCACCTAAGTCGTTTAATGTACAAACAAATTAGTCCGGTTCACCTGTGAACTGAATTAAGCGGAATGAATTCCGTATTAAAAAATTGATAACGAGGATAAACTAATAGGGTAAAGATTATTTTTGTACCTGAAAAACCGATTCCGATGCTCGATATTTTATTGACCGCCTCTGTTTCCTTCATTATTTCCTTCCTGGCGATTCCGGTTATTTTACAAATTGCAGATCAAAAAAAGCTTTATGATGTCCCCGATGAAAGAAAAGTTCACACCCATCCCGTAGCTTCTTTGGGTGGTGTTGGAATTTTCGGGGGTTTCCTGCTGGCTTCTTTGTTGTCTATCCAGGGACACTGGAACCCGGAGTTTCAATATTTCTTCGCGGCAGCACTGGTCATTTTCTTCCTGGGCCTGAAAGACGACCTGATCGTGTTGTCTGCCAGTAAAAAATTTGTTGGCCAGATGGTAGCGGCGTCGATACTCATTCACCTGGGTGAGATTCGCATTACAAGTATGCACGGGCTGTTTGGATTTGAAGAGCTGCCGACTGCATTCAGTTATGCGTTGTCATATCTTACGATAATTGTCGTGATAAACTCTTTTAACCTTATCGATGGCGTTGATGGGCTGGCAACAAGTCTGGGGATCCTTACGATGCTGATTTTCGGGACTTATTTCTTTATGCTGGGCAAGCCTTACCAGGCGTATGCGCTACTGGCGTTTGCGCTGACTGGTAGCCTGGTCGCGTTCCTGATTTTTAATCATAACCCTGCAAAGATATTCATGGGCGATTCGGGATCGCTGATGATCGGCCTGGTGAACGCGATCCTTGTCATTAAGTTCATCAATGTCGCCAGTGAACCTTCTGTGTTGGTACCTGTGGAATCGGCTGTTGCCATTGGTTTTGCAATTTTGATTGTTCCCCTCCTCGATACGCTACGGGTATTTGCAATTCGCATCTTCAACGGGCGATCGCCTTTTACGCCGGACCGCAACCATGTTCATCACCTGTTGTTAGGCTGGGGATTGGGTCATGCGGGGGTTACAACCACCTGCGTGCTGATCAATGTTTGTTTTGTCGTAATGGCATATATGGGGCGATCATTGGGTTCTACCATGCTTCTCCTGATCATGCTCACCGTGTCGTTTATCGGGCTCGGGTTATTATATTACCGTAAACCTCTTCGCACAATGGTCATCGCGAAACGGTTGGATACTGCAGCAGAATTAAAAACTCCTTCTAAGGTCGTCAACCTGACACAAGATGCCGAGGTGGCTACCGCGGATCAGAAATAGGATAATTCCAAGATTATTAAGAGCAGAAAGGACATTCCTTTCTGCTTTTTTTTTGAGTTCCGCTTTTATTAGCTTTGCCTTCCGCCCGATTTTTAAGGGCCGGTTTTTTGAAACGAAAAGAATAAATTATGGCAGAAGATGTTTCCTCGATCATTGCAACGGCAGAGGATCATATGCAGAAAGCAATCAGTCACCTGGAAGCTGAATTGATAAAGATCAGGGCAGGCAAGGCCAACCCGCAGATGCTGGATGGCATAGTCGTGGATTATTATGGCTCACCGATGCCGATCAACCAGGTTTCAAATATCAACGTCATGGATGTCCGCACGTTGAGCATTCAGCCCTGGGAAAAGAATATGCTGCAACCGATCGAAAGGGCCATTATTGCCGCCAATATCGGCATTACGCCCCAGAACGATGGCGGCATGATCCGGATCTTTTTACCGCCTTTGACAGAGGAAAGAAGGAGGGAGCTTGTAAAGAGATGCCAGGGAGAAGGAGAACACTCAAAAATTGCCATCCGCAATATCCGCCGGGAGGCCATTGAACATATTAAGCGCCTGCAGAAAAATGGCCTGAGTGAAGACGCCGCCAAGGATGCCGAAGCAGATGTGCAGCAAGTGACCGACAAATTCATAGCTGGCGTGGAGAAACACCTCAGCTCAAAGGAGAAAGAGATCATGTCGGTATAAATCAGGTAGTATTCCTGTTTCCGCCAAGACGACCGGGCAGATTAGCAACGTACACGCCAGTCAGGATAATACCCAATCCAAGGATGTGGAGATCCGTTATTTTTTCTCCGTAATAAATACCCCAGCCGATGGCGACGAACGGTATGCCGTAGGTAACCAATGAAGCAAATAAACCGCCTGATTTTTTTACCAGCACATAAAATAATACTGAGGCAATTGCAGTACCAACTACTCCCAGGATACAGCTGGCCATAGTGCTGGTAATATAACCCTGCCCTGCGAGAGGCAGATCAAAATATCCGGTCGCGAGCAGGATGATAAGTGAAGGCGGGATCAAACCGGCAAACGCAATAGCGGCAATATGCATGGAAGAAATGCCAGCGAGTTTTTTGGATACCATATTTACATTGCAACCGTAGAAGAAAGTGGCCAATAGAACAAAACCGGCGTAAGCGATCTCCCCAAGCGGTCGTGATGAGTTGGCATAAACAAGCAGCGCGCTTCCGGCTAATCCAACCAGGACGCCGATTACTTTAATGGTAGTGGTCCGCAGGTTGAAAAAAATCGCCCCGGTAATTATAACAAACAGGGGTGTAATGGCATTGAGCGTACCTGCAAACGCACTGTCAACCTTTGTTTCTGCAATGCAGAATAAGAATGCCGGGAAAAAGCTGCCCAGCCACCCGCTTAGCAATATGTAGAGTACAACAGTGCGTGGAATATTTTTTAAAGCCGGGCGGAGAAAAGGAAGCATGACAATGCCGGCTGACAATAACCTTAATGCAGCTACCTGGTAAGGCGATAAGATCGGGTTCCACCGGGAATCATACAATCCCCATTTCATCAGGATAAAAGAACTGCCCCAGATACAACAAATCAGTATAAAAAGACCCCAGCTGGTGAGCTTGTTATTCATAAACCCGCAAAGGTGGCGAAAAAATGGAAAGAAAGTAAATGGGGTGACCAGACCAGCGTAATTTCGAGTGAGAAAGCGAATAGCCACAGAGCAATTTCATTGCTCATCTCTGTGGTCCTCTGCGTATTCTTTGTGGTTCTCTGTGGGCTAGGAGGGGCTCCTATTTATTTAAATTAGGTAAAACAGATTTCAACCATGTCAAAGATCAGCCTGAAAGAAATAAGTACCCGGGCGCCAAAAGACCTGGATAAAAAAGACACGAAGGAGAAAATGGCGGCAATTCTCACCGGGCTGGCCGACCTGCAAAACCTCTTGTTCGCGGAAAGCAAACACTCTATACTGGTGATCATACAGGGAATGGATGCAAGCGGGAAGGATGGGGTGATACGCAATGTATTCACCAGTATGAACCCGCAGGGAGTGAACGTGACATCGTTTAAGGTTCCTACCGAAGAAGAACTGGCCCATGATTTTTTATGGAGAATACACAGGCATGTGCCGCCAAAGGGAATGATACAAATATTCAACCGCTCGCACTATGAAGATATACTGGTAACAAGGGTACATAAATGGTGTGACGACAGAACAGCCCGGAAGCGAATGAAGGCGATCAACGATTTTGAGCGGTTACTACAGGAGCACAATAACACGCATCTATTAAAGTTCTACCTGCATGTGTCACCGGAAGAACAACGTGACCGTCTTGCCGAAAGAATAAAAGATCCGGCCAAAATGTGGAAATACAATGACAGGGATTTTGCGGAGTCTAAACTTTGGGATGAATACATGGAGATGTACGAGGATTGTTTTAATCACTGCAACGATGCGCCCTGGACGATAGTTCCTGCAGACCAAAACTGGTACAAAGAATATTTAATAGCCAGTGAGCTGCACAAACTTTTAAAGGGGCTGGACATGCAATACCCGGGTATTAAGAGATAAGGAGGGTGGTTTGGTTTTCGTCTTGCGTAAAGTTTCTCGCCACGGCGCAGCGACGCAACGCATTCAAAAACATTCGGACTTTCGTTGCGACGTGGCGTCGTGGCGAGAAATAGAAAGAAACTTTTTTGTCTCTCAAGTTTGATATATCTTTTGTATAAAAGCAACTTTTTATTTCATCTAAAACCAATTTTTTATGGGAATGCTCAAAGAATTCAGGGAATTTGCCATGAAGGGCAATATCGTTGATCTTGCGGTTGCAGTAATTATCGGAGGTGCTTTTGGCAAGATCGTTACGGCGTTGACGGAGAATATTATTATGCCCATTATCAGCCTTGTGATGGGAAAAGGAGGTGTCGAACAATTGTCGGCTACGATTGGCAAGACCGTTTTTCCTATCGGCAAATTTTTACAGGCGATCATTGATTTCATCCTGGTCGCATTTGTATTATTCCTGATCGTCAAAGCCATGAACAGATTTATGAAGAAGAAAGAGCCGGCCCCTGTTGCCCCACCGGAGGAGATTATGCTTTTACGCGAAATCCGCGATGAGCTTAAGAAGTAACGCAAATAATATTTCCCTTATTTTTGAGCCCTGTTTCAGAAAAAATCAGCGTAACAGGGCTCTACTCAGAATATGAATACATCGTACCAGATAAAACTTCCTCAATTTGAAGGACCATTTGATCTCCTATTGTTTTTTATCGAGAGAGACGAACTGGATATCTATAATATACCTATCACAAAGATCACCAACGACTTCCTGGATTACATCCACCAGCAGGAGACGGTCAATATTGAGTTGTCGAGCGATTTTATTTTATTCATATCCACTCTTATGCGGATCAAAGCCAAAATGCTGTTGCCCAGGAAAGAGCTGGATGCCCAGGGCAACGAGATTGATCCGCGCCAGGAACTGATCAACAAGATCCTGGAGTATAAAAAATTCAAGGAAGCTTCGGCCCAGATGGCGGAAATGGAGGCGATTCGGATGCTGAGGGTAAAAAGAGGGAACATACAGGATGAATTGTCTAAGATAGGAGAGGAAGCCGGTGAGGGAACGGAGATACAGAATATTACGTTGTATAAACTGATGCGGGCTTTTGAAAGGGCTATGCA
>DASSFT010000445.1:0-5666 GCA_035694045.1 Chitinophagaceae bacterium | reverse complement strand
GTGGATCGCTTTTCCCGGCAATCGTTGGCTCCAGTTTAAATTCATTATACAACCAGCGTGTCGGCAAATAATCAGAAAATCCCGCTCCCTCCATTCCATAAGTAACAGAAATGGCCGTGACCTGCTTCCACGACGTTGTGGGATCGAATGTCCAGTTGAAATCGGTACCGAATCCTTCTGCAAACTGCACTTCAAATAAAGATTCGCTGTTATTTTCATTTATGTCTTTAAAGTTATCGCGATAGTTAGTCATCAGCGAATAAACACCTGCCAGTGGTCCACTTCCGAAGAATTTTTCGAGCTGTGTCTTTGCCTTCGTATAATCCTTCCTGTACAGGTAAGACTTAGCCAACATTCCTGCAGCCGATCCCTTGGTAGCGCGGCCTTTCTGTCCCTGGTCTGGACCGGTAACGTTGGCATATGAAATTGGGAGATTAGCCTCTGCATTCTGGAAATCGGAAAATATTTGATTCCATATTACGTCTTCAGTGGCGGTGGGAGTAAAATAATCATCCGGGCTACTGGCCACTTTTGTAATGATGGGAATAACTTTAAATGAAGTGGCCAGGTTATAGAAAGCCAGGCCCCGAAGAAAAAATGCCTGTCCTAATATCCTGCTTTTTTGTTCGGCGGTTAATACACTGGCATCATAGGGACTGACATATTGCAGCACCTGGTTAGCCCTGTTTACTACCTGGTAAAAATCTCTCCAGATCCATTGAACAGGGGCCGAAGTAGTAGGAATAATGAACTGGCCTGTCAATACAAGATCGAGCCATGGACTATCCCCGGTAAAATCATCCCCACGGCTATCGGTAAGTCCGGGGAATGAACGCATGTAAGTTCCATCCTGTGTTAATGCATTATAAATGGAAGTGACTCCCGCGAATGCCTGGTCCTTCGTTTTCCAATAATCAACCGTTGTCAATGCATTCGGATTTGAAAGATTGAGCTTCTTGCCGCACGAAACCGTCATTAGTAAAAAGCCTGCCAGGATATATGTTAACTTTTTCATGATTTATAGTTTAATTAAACATATTAAAAGATTAATTGAACTCCGACCATAAGGGTCCGTGGTTTTGGATAAGAACCAAAATCAAAACCTGGATTGAAAACGCCGGAAGTAAAATCAGGATTGTAACTCGTATACTTCTGGAATGTATAAAGGTTTTGCCCGGTAACGAATACCCGCGATTTCGATAAACCTTTGATAATATCGCCAGGGAAATTATACCCGATAGAAACAGTATTGATCCTTAAATATGTCCCGCTTTGCAGCCAGCCAGGCCGGTCAGAATCTTTGAAATTGTTGACATCGGCATCATTCAATCTTGGAATGTTCGTATTGGTGTTGCTGGGTGTCCACCTGTTCAGCATATCAGTACTGTAATTAAGAGAGCCTGCTGAATGGTGCAGGTCCCTGTACAACCGGCTATTGATCTTGAAATTAGCAGCGCCTGATACAAAGACGATAAGGTCAAAACGCCTGTAGGCAGCTGTAAAACTAAGTCCATAATAATATTTGGGAATGCCACTGCCGAGATAGGTCCTATCGTAGGCTTCATTTACTACACCATCTGGTTTGCCAAGGGGACCACTAATATCTTTGTATTTTACATCACCCGGTTTAAGAGCTGCTCCAAACTGCGTGGCATGGGCAGCAATTTCAGCCTGGGTTTGAAAAATACCTTCGTATACAAACCCGTAGTGTTCACCCACGATACCACCCAACTCTGTTTTTGCTCCAACTCCATAAATGGGTTCTTCATGACCGCCCAGGCCAACGACTTCATTTTTGAGCGTACTGAAGTTAGCTGATATATCGAAAGTGAATTTCCCCCTGGTCTTATGATAGGCCGCAGAAATTTCTATTCCGGAATTCTTGAGGCTGGCCGCATTGGCAACAGGATTGGAGTTGGTATAGCCAACGCTTGCCGGGATAGGTAAATTAACCAGGATATCTTCAGACTTAGCACTATAGTATTCAGCGGACAGGTCCAGCGCACCGTTTAAGAAACTGCCATCAAACCCAATATTCGTCGTCGCTTTGGATTCCCACTTGACGTTGGGTGAAGCGATTTGAGTTTGTAATCCGCCCACTACTCTTACACCATCGAAGGTGTAAACAACGCCCGAGTTAATGGATCCAAAGTAGAGGTAATCCCCGATATTCTGGTTGCCTAACAGACCATAGCTTCCTCTTAATTTAAGTGAAGTGACAATAGATTTGGAAACCTTCCAGAATTTTTCATTGCTAATCTTCCATCCGGCAGATGCGGAAGGAAAATTTCCGTATTTGTTGTCGGGAGAAAACCTGGAAGATCCATCCCTTCGTATTGTTGCAATCAATAAATACCGGTCGTCATAAGAGTAGTTGATCCTTCCGAAAAAAGAAACCAGTGTGTTCTTAAATTCCGCGCCTTTTGCCGACTTGGTGGTTCCATTGCTTATTTCCGGGTAGTATGGCATCGTAAATCCTTCTGCATGGCTCTCTCTTAAAAGAGAATTGCCCTGCCTGTATGACTGACCCAATAATACTGTCAGCACATGTTTGTGAATGATCTTGTCATAGGTCAATGTATTCTCAATGGCTGAATTGGTAAAAACTCTCGAATTATCATTCAAACGGGCAATATCCTGGCTAAAGAATTTTCCGAGGAAGAAAGCAGGCTGCCAGATAAAATCCCGGATCGTGGTTTTATCATAGCTCAGGCTTGTTCTGAATCGTATATCCTGGCGGGTGAGTTTTAAAAACCGAAGCTCACCATATATATTACCAAAGGTCCTGTCGACGTCCACATAGTTGGTGAGAATATTATTTATCCCGATTCCATTCAGGGAATTGGCGCCGTTAAATTCGGAGTTGGACCCGCCGTAACCTCCAAGATTTGCTGCATCATATACCGGCATCGTCGGAATGGCCACCACCAATGAACCAATGAGCGGTGGTATGCCCCCCAGCAATATATCGTCACGGAACGTGAGCGAATTTTCATGGGAATGGGTATAGTTGAACGATTCTCCCATTTTGAATATGCCTTTTTCCGCTGATGTATTTACACGGGCCGTATATCTTGTATATGTAGGACCGTTGCCCACATAGGTTCCTTTATTGTCAAAATAGTCCAGGGAGACATTATAGGTACTGTTAGCACCGCCTCCTGACATACTGATATTGTGATTTTGCCGGTTACCGGTTTTTAATCCTTCTTTTTGCCAATCTGTATTGATGTTGTTGACAAATCGCGGATCGGCTGGGTTATTGGCGGGGAAGAGCGGGAGCCCGGCGTTTGTCCGGGATTCATTGCTGAGTGTCTGGTATTGCACACGATCTGTTACATCCAGAATTTGCCAGACCTTGTCCCATCCATAATAACCATTGTATTCTACCTGCATGGCTGTATTCTTCCTGCCTTGTTTGGTGGTAATGATGATCACACCATTGGCGGAATTCGCACCATAGATAGCGCCAGCTGATGCATCTTTTAAGACGGTTATGGATTCTATGTCATTCGGGCTAAAATCCCTGATTGTGACACCCGGCACTCCGTCAACCACATAAAATGGTTGAGCATTCCCAAAAGTGCTATAGCCTCTTATCCGTACACTGGGAACAGCGCCGGGTTGCCCGTCACTATTGACTTCTACACCTGTGGCCCTGCCCTGTAATAACTGTGATATATCCGAAGTGGAATACTTCTTCGTTTCGTTTGTATTGATGTTTACAATGGAGCCGGTCAGGTCTTTTTTCTTTTGCGATCCATACCCGACAACTATTACGTCTTCCATCGAGGAAACTTTAATGGTCAGCTCAATGACTATTGTTGCCTGGTTACCCAGTTTTACTTCCACATCGCCGTACCCAATTGAAGACACATGTAAAATATCCCCGGGCGATGCAACTACAGTAAACCTGCCATCGGCGTCAGTCACCGTATTTACCTTCTTATTTTTTACTGCAACGGTAGCGGCGGCCAGCGGGTTACCATCTTTATCTTTTACCTGGCCTGTAACCGTTTGCTGGGCTATTGCAGAACTCGTAATTATCAAAACGGCTAATGTTGCCAGGGAATAGAGCAACCGCTTTGTAAACCGCGATCTTCCTTTGCAATTTTTCATATAGCATTATTTTGTTTTTTATAATAAGTGTCATTCAAACAATTATTGGAAGGGTTCAAAAAAAAATGCGGGGGGCTCACAACATGCGTTGTTGTGAAAGTAGCCGATGAACCATAAAAAAGAATTTCGGGGAAAAAATACAGGTCCCGGTGTAGGGATCGATCATAAACAGATGATTGGCAGATCATATCCAGTTTGGCAAGCGTTTGCTAGTCCTTGTGAAATTGTCACAAATATTTTTAGCCCGGTTATCAATTCGTCTCAAGTTTTCGACGAAATATCTCAATTCCCTGTCCAGGACCTATCTTCTTTTTTAGCTTTTCATTTATAGGTATATTAGAGCACAACTTTGTTTCCATTGGCCTATAGAGGTTTTATACCTTCCCTTTTATTGCTTTTGGCCCTTGACGCGGCCGGGCAATCCTATTATTTTCGGCATTACCAGGTAGAGAACGGTCTTTCCAACAATGCAGTGATTTGCTGCGTACAGGACAAGAAAGGATTTTTGTGGTTTGGTACGAAGGATGGACTTAACCGTTTCGATGGCTATACTTTTAAGATATTCAGGAATAACCCCGACGACACCGGCAGCATCGGCAGCAATTTTATTCATACGCTGTATGTTGATCCATCCGACATCATGTGGGTGGGAACAGAAAAAGGGCTTTACAAATACAATGCAACAACCGAGAGCTTCAGTTGGTTACCCACTCCTTTCAGCGAACAAATAACAGACATTAAGAGGGATGGCCGTGGAAATCTTTGGTTCATTTCCAATTTCAACCTGTTTAAATACTATGAACCTTCCCGCAAACTGGAGCAGTTCAAGGTACCGGACTATTTTGAAGCTACTTCCATATGCACACTACCCGATAGCAGTGTATGGGTATCCACCTCCAACGGTTTTTTGAAAAAGTATAACTTCTCCACTCATTCCTTTGAAAGTTTTAACCTCTATGATCATTCGCAAAAGACAGTATCTAATTGGGTTGAAAAATTGTATGGTACTCTCGATGGCAACCTTCTCATCGGTACTTCCAACCAGGGAGTCAAACTATTTGATACACATACTCGATCGTACAGGGATATACTAACGTATAATGCCGACAAGACTGAAATATTTGCACGGAACTTTGTTCAGACTGATCCTGACGAATGCTGGATTGCTACCGAATCGGGCATATATATTTACAATATGTCCGCGGGTAAAACTACCAATCTTCATAAAGAATATAATAACCCTTATTCCATCTCTGACAACGCGGTATATACGTTCTGTTATGATAAAGAGGGCGGCATTTGGGCCGGGACGTATTTCGGAGGCGTTAATTATTATCCCCGCCAACCGCTCGCCTTTACCAAATACTTCCCTGAAAAAGCAAAGAATTCGTTAAGTGGAAACGTAGTAAGAGAAGTACACCAGGACCAGTATGGGCATCTATGGATAGGAACGGAAGACGCAGGTTTAAATAAGTATGATACCAGCACCGGCCTGTTTACTTCATTTCAGCCGACAGGCGCAAAAGATGCAATTTCCTATACCAATA
>DASSFT010000444.1:0-4527 GCA_035694045.1 Chitinophagaceae bacterium | reverse complement strand
GCAATACGTTTACCAGTTGCATACCCCTGCATATACCCAACAACGGCAGACTGTTTGCCTGCGAGTAGCGGTATATCTTTTCTTCAAATCGATCCCTGCCAGGCTGAAACGACGCCGGGCTGTTTTCATAGCTTGCGTTTCCTTTATAAAAAACAGGATCGACATCAATTCCACCTGTTAAAAGAAAACCGTCGCAACCATAAATGTCTTCCGTATTATTTTTTTCAAATGAAAGTTCAACCAGTTCCAGGTCATCACCGAGATCCCGTGGCGTGAACCAGTTCCAGTAGTTTTCAAACAAAGTTTGTGTAAAACTGATCCCAATCCTCTTCTTCATATACTAAAATCTTAAAACTTATAACTTATAAAGCTTTACTGTACAAATTTCTGAAATCTTCCCGGCTTACGGGCTTAGGGTTATTCGGGTGGGCAAAATCTGCTATGGCAAGATCGGAGAGGGCTTCAATGTGTTCTTTCTTAACACCTATTTCTTTCAGCTTATGCGGGATATTGATTTTAGCATTGAGCTCAAATAAATAGCTCACTACGGCCTGGCCTGTTTCTTCCTTTAGTTCTAGTGTTCTGGCTATCCGTTTGAATTTTTTTTCAAAACCTGCTATGTTGAACTCCATCCCGTAGGGAATATTGACGGCATTGGCCAGTCCATGATGAGTATCGAGTAATGAAGAAAGGGGATGTGCCAGGGAATGCACTACGCCCAGCCCTTTTTGGAAAGCGATAGCGCCCATCATGGACGCCAGCAGCATTTTACTACGCGATTCGATATCGGGTTTGTTTACTGCGCTTTCAAGTGAATTGTTGATCAGTGAAATTCCTTCCAGGGCAATTCCTTCGCAGATCGGGTGGGGCATTTTAGCGAGAAATGCTTCCATATTATGTGTCAATGCATCCATGCCGGTAGCAGCAGTAATGAAAGGTGGAAGTTCCATCGTCAACAATGGGTCGGCAAAAACAATTTTGGCGAGCAGCTTGGGTGAAAAAAGAATTTTCTTCTGGTGTGTTTCGTCGTCTGAAATGATAGCACTCCGCCCGACTTCGCTCCCTGTTCCGGCTGTTGTGGGTATAGTAATGAAATGGGGTACATCATTTGTCACATACACATCGCCGCCGATAAGGTCGTCATATTTAAAAAGATCTTCGCGGTGATTCACTCTTAATACAATGGCTCTTGCTACATCCAGGGCTGCGCCACCTCCAATTCCAATGATCGAATCCCTTTTTGTATCGTCATATACATCAGTTCCTTTGTACACATCGGATTTCACCGGGTTTTTATGTATATCTGAAAATACTTCGACCGAAATATTTTTCCTTTCCAGGTCTTTAACGATTTCCCTGAAAAAGCCGAGCTGTGACACATTCGGATCCGATACAAGGAGGGGCCTGGTTAAACCATTTTTTAAAAGATAATCTCCCAGCTCCCTGCTGGCGCCCTGTCCAAAACGAATTGTTGTCGGAAAATTGTATTGATAAATTTTTTCGAACTCCATCGATTTACTTCGAATTTCGATTTTAAATATTCGAATTTATTTGGTTCTTGGGTCTTGGCTTCTTGGTTCTTAATTAAATTACTTCAAAGTATCTCTTATACTCCCAATCAGTGACTGCTTTCAAATGCTGTTTCCATTCCCACTCTCTTGTTTGGGTAAAATGATCAACAAAGATTTCGCCAAAGAGTTCTCTCGCAATTTTGGAATGCTTCATTTGTAGCGTTGCTTCTATCAGTGTAGCCGGCAACACTCCGTTCGAATAGTCGCGATAACCATTGCCAACGGTAGCAGCCTGCTTTAATTTCAATTTGTTTTTAATTCCATAGATACCGGCTGCCAGGCAACCTGCCATGGCCAGGTAAGGATTGACATCGGAACCAGGTACTCTTGTTTCCAGCCGGGATGACCGACTGCTGCCCGACAGGATACGCAATGCGACGGTCCTGTTATCGACTCCCCAAGTAAGAGTGGTAGGTGCCCAGGCTCCTTCAACAAGTCTCTTATAACTGTTGACAGTGGGCGCAAATAACGGGAGTATATAGGGTAAACAATAGAGCTGGCCAGCGACATAACTCTTCATCAGTTCACTCATCTTCATTTTATCTCTTTCATTGTAGAAAAGATTTTTCTTTCCTGGCTTATCCCAAAGACTTTGATGAATATGGCCTCCGCAACCCGGCAGGTTTTCATTGATCTTGGCCATAAACGTTGCCAGGATGCCATGCCTGTAAGCGATCTCTTTTACAGCGGTTTTAAATAACACCGCCCTGTCTGCGGCTTCCAAAATATCAGTATAGACAATGGCGGCCTCATAAGTACCCGGCCCTGTTTCGGTGTGCAGCCCTTCGATGGGAACACCAAACTTGTTAAGCAGCTCAAACAGGTCGCTGAAGTAGGGATTTTCCAAAGATGAGCGGAGGATCGAATAGCCAAACATTCCGGGTGTTAAGGGCGTAAGATTCCTGAAATGCTTATCATTGGCAGATTGCGGCGTTTCAGCAAAATTAAACCATTCAAATTCCTGTGAGAAGATAGGGGAGTAGCCTTGTTGATTGGCTTCGTTTAATATTCGTTTCAAAAGTTGCCTGGGACAAACATTTGCCGATTTTCCTTTTTCGTCCTTCAACTCGCATAAGAAAAAGGGAACATCATTTTCCCAGGGAATTTTTCTGAAACTGTTTATATCCACTACTGCCGGAGCATCAGGATACCCCGTATGCCAGCCGGTATATTTTACATTGTCATAGGTAACATCTCCTGCATCCCATCCATAGATCACATCACAAAATCCCATACCGTTGTCAACGACAGACAAAAATTTTTCAGTTGAAATATATTTACCCCTTAATATTCCGTCAATATCCGCAATGGCTAATTTCACTTTCCCTGAGGGATGGTCTTTTACATACTGGATAATTTCTTTTGTAGTCATACAGATCAAAAAAAATAAAAGTAAAAAGTGAAAAGTCAAAAAACCTGTTCCTGGTTTTTAACCTGAGTTTTGGGCCTATAAAATACTAATTATTTGCCGTGTTTTTATGAAATAGTTTAAATGCAAGATAGCATCCGGCAATAATGGACAGGTAGATGAGCGCCGGCTTTTGATTGTAGTAGGCCATGGCAATTATGGAAACAATGGCTATGATCAATGCTACGACAGGAAAAACAGGATAAAGGGGAACTTTAAAAGGGCGTTCCAGCCCGGGTTCTGTTTTCCTGAGCCGTAACAACGCGATCATGGAAATAATATATAAAGTAAGGGCTCCAAAAACAGAGATGACAATTATATCCAGTGTCTTTTTGTTGAGGAGGAGCAACGTAATTATTCCAATTGCCGAATTTGCCAACAGGGCCATCGCAGGTGTCTTGAATCGCGAATGAATTTTCCCGATAAAAGCGGGAGCATATTTTACTCTTCCAAACTCAAAGCTCGCCCTGCCTGCTGCAAGAATAATCCCGTGAAAAGAAGCGACGAGTCCAAACAGCCCAATCGTCACCAGCAAGTGAAAAAGAATATTTTTTTTGTCAACGATATACCCAAGCGCTAATGGTAGCGGAGAATCCGATGTTTCCGTCGGGGTTTTATAAACGATCGCTTCCCAGCCGGCCACGCCGATCGAACTGATAAATACCAGCACACATAAAATAACCAATGTAAGAATAGCTGATCCAAACCCGAGGAACATGGTCCGTTTTGGATTGATGGCCTCTTCTGCGACGTTAGCAACACCTTCTATAGCCAGGAAGAACCAGATGGCGGAAGGAATAGCAGCGAAAATTCCCTGCCATCCGTTCGGGAATGCGTTACGCTGAAGATTTTTCATTTCGAAATGTGGCAATGAAACACCTGCAAATAGCAATAGTTCACCTACAGCAAACAGGGTTATCAGCAGTTCAAAAGAAGCAGCTGCTTTAACTCCATAAATATTCAATGCAGTAAAGAGAACAAATGCCGTGATAGCAATTGCGAGAACCGGTATTTGAGGGAAAAACAAATTAAAATAGGCCCCGATGGCGAAGGCAATGGCTGGTGGTGCAAAAATAAATTCGACGTTCTGGGCCATACCGGCGATAAATCCCCAATCTTTTCCTAAAGCACGATTAGCATAGTCAAATCCACCACCTGCCCTGGGAATAGCACAAGCCAGTTCGGTATAGCTAAAGGTGAACGTGACATACATAATAATGATAAAGACTGTTGCAATCGCCAGTCCCAAAGTGCCACCTTCTTTTAACCCGAGATTCCATCCGAAGTACATGCCGGAGATGACATAGCCTACTCCCAAACCCCATAGCATAAGAGGGGTCAGTGTGCGTTTGAGTTCGTTAGGTGCCGACAAATGGGAAATTTTATTTGTAAATATCTTAAAAGACGGGAATTGTTCTTATTATTTTAAGACACATACCTGAATATCGCCATTGTGATAACGGTGATGGCCAGGAGAACAGCGACCAGGTAGGTAGCAACAAAGATCCTCTTCCTCAGTTTTCTTACCTGTTGTAACTGTTCTTCGGT
>DASSFT010000443.1:0-3774 GCA_035694045.1 Chitinophagaceae bacterium | reverse complement strand
GGTTTAAAGGTTTAATGGTTGAAAGGTTTAAAGATGAAGATTCCTACGGAAACATGGATACCACGGATACACGGATTGAATGTTGCTACGGATACACGGATTGAATGTTGCCACGGATACACGGATTAGAGGTTTAACGGTTGCAACCGATACAAAGAAAAGTTTATCGTATATCTATGGCAATATTTCAATTATCTTTAATTCAACTAATTTACTCATGGATAGAATTAATTGGGGAATCATTGGATGTGGAGATGTAACAGAAGTAAAAAGCGGGCCTGCATTTAATAAAGTGAAAAATTCTTCGTTAATAGCGGTCATGCGCCGTGATGCAGACAAAGCAAAGGATTATGCATTGCGTCACAAAGTTCCAAAATGGTACGACAATGCAGATCAGCTGATCAACGATCCGGATATCAACGCGATCTATGTAGCTACTCCACCCTCATCACATGAAGAGTACACCCTGGCAGCGATTAGCGCAGGTAAACCGGTATACGTAGAAAAACCAATGTCGGTCGACGCATTATCGGCCTGGAGAATGGCCAACGCGGCAAAAGAAAAAAATATCAAGTTGGTGGTGGCGCATTACCGGAGAGGCCAACAATTATTTAATAAGGTGAGGCAATTGATCCATGAAAAAACAATTGGTGAAACGAGATTCGTCCATTCAGCGATTTATAAAAAAGCTGTCACAGACACCGAAATGGCAAATCCATCCAGGGCCTGGCGGGTGGATAAGGCGATAGCAGGCGGAGGCCTGTTCAACGATCTTTCTCCACACCAGCTCGACCTGATGTATTATTTTTTCGGAGAGCCGGCAAAAGCTTCAGGTTTTGCGGTGAATCAATCGAACCAGTACCTGGCCGAAGATATTGTAGCCGGCGATATAGTGTTTAAGTCGGGAGTGCTGTTCAACGGCATATGGTGCTTCAATGTTGCCCCTGAGTTGGAAAAGGACCATTGCGAGATCATTGGTGATAAAGGAAAAATAGAGTTTAGTTTTTTTGAACAGAAACCAGTCCTGCTCACCATAAATGGAAAGACAGAGGCGCTGGTATTTGAACCCTTGCAGCATGTACAGCAGCCAATGATAGAAAATGTTGTCAACTATTTCCTGGACAAAGGACCCAACCCCTGCAGCGGTGAAGAAGGTGTAAAGATTATGGAGCTGATCGATACATTTAATCTTCCAGTGTATTAACTAAACAACAAAATGAAGAAACATTTTAGTCTTGCCTGCTTACTTTTCGGTATTGTTTTGACCGGGTGTTCGCCGGACAAACAGGATCTATCAGAAGAATGGGTCCAGCTCTTCAACAGGAAAGACCTGTCAGGCTGGGATATAAAAATCGCGAAGCATCCGCTGAATGACAATTTCAACAATAATTTCTATGTTAAGGACAGCATTTTGAAGATCGACTATAGTGCTTACCAGAAATTTGACGGGGAATTTGGACATCTTTATTACAAAGAGCCTTTTTCTTATTACAAGGTCCGGGTCGAATACCGGTTTAACGGCCAGCAACTACAGGGTGGACCCGATTATGCCTGGCTCAATAGTGGTGTGATGTTGCATTCGCAACCGGCTTCTTCATTGGGGATCAACCAGACTTTCCCGGTCTCACTGGAGATGCAGCTACTGGCAAGTGATGAAAAACAGAAAAGGACCAATGGCAATTTGTGTACACCGGGTACGGAAGTCAACATGAAAGGAAGTCTCGTCAATTCGCATTGTATCAATTCTTCTTCAAAAAACAACATGGCTGATGAATGGGTAACGGCAGAAGCTGTTGTGCTGGGTGATTCCGTGATCCATCATATTATCAACGGTGATACAGTGCTTACGTATGAGAAACCACGTGTAGGCGGAGGATTTGTGAATAATGATCTTACGTGGACGAGAGGTGGCTTTGGCGCGGATTCATTGTCGTGGATACAAAAACAGGGAACAGCCCTGGCCACAGGTTATATCGCACTGCAGGCTGAAAGCCATCCGCTCGAATTCCGAAAGGTTGAACTGCTAAATCTCGAGGGATGTATGGATAAAACTGCTTTGAACTACAAGCCCTATTTTATAAAAGCGGATAATTCTAAATGCAAGTACAAATGAGAGGATGAGAGCGAGTAACACAGCGGGAGCGAAGGGCAAAAATGGGAAAAACATCGCTCTCGCTCTGTTCCTCGCTCTTCAATAAACGTATACCACGTAGCCCCAGGGCTCGATCTTCCATTCTTTGTCGCTTAGCGGCTCTTTTGTTCCCATAAAAACATTATAAGGTTGACCATGCAGGGAGCTGTCGGATACTTTTATTGTTTGCTCAGTGGCAGATAGGTTAAGGATCACAAAAACTTTTTTGTCCCCGGCCTCCCGCAGGTAAGCATAGAGCGCCTTGTCGTCTCCAACGCTGATTTTTTTGAACGAGGCATTGGAAGCAAGCGCCGGGTTATTCTTTCGTAATTTAAGCAGGGTTGTATAGAATTTCTCACGACCATATTTATTAAAGGTGATCGTGTCCTTATAAAAAAAGCTCACACTGTCCAGGAATGGTTCTTCCTGGCCGCTGTAGATAAGGGGTATGCTGTGATACATCGTTTGGGTGAATACTGCAAAGGGAGCATGAACAGCCCCGGGCATCGTTGCATAATCGGCCTTGTTCCAACTATTCTCATCATGATTGCTGGTAAAATATAATTCCAGCGCATTCTTTGGGTACAGGGTATCATAATAACTCTTTACGCTGTCCAAAGCAAAAGCTGGTCTTTGCCCTTTAGCCACCTGTAGCATTTTATGAAACATTACCCAGGGATAGGTGGCATCGAAACCGCTTGGATGCAGGTACTTCTTATCGCCTTCAGCCAGCATGAAAATATCTTTCTTTATCTTTTTTAGTTCGCCGATACATTTTTCCCAGAATGGGCCGGGAACATTCCAGGCTACGTCGCAACGGAAACCATCAATATCACTTTCATTCATCCAGTATTTCATCGCGGCGATCATGCTGTCCTGCATTACTTTGTTGTTGAAATCAAGCTGGCGTGTATCCGACCAGTCAAATGCAACAGCAGCTTTGCCGGTGCTGTCTTTTACAAAAAAATCGGGATGTGTCGTCAACCAGGTATTGTCGGCGCCCGCGTGGTTGGGAACCCAGTCGATAATGACTTTAAAACCCATTTCATGAGCTTTCTTTACAAAAGCTTTCCAATCATCCATAGTTCCGAATTCGGGATTGAAGCCGGTATAACTGGAAACTGCATAATAACTGCCGAGGGCTCCCTTGCGGCCAACTTTACTGATGGGATTGATGGGCATGAACCAAAGCGTTTGCACTCCCATATTCTTTAAACGGTCGAGATGCTTTTCAAAAGCTTTCAAAGTGCCTTCGGGTGTATATTGGCGGATATTCACTTCATACACGTTTCCCTGCATGATCCAGGAGGGATGCCCATCAATAAAGCCGGTTTCTTCTGCTTTCTTTTCTTCTTCCTTTGGCATCAGCTTGCAGGCGGAAATGACAAATACGCACAGTAGAAAGGACAGTTTGATTGAGGCTCGCATATCGTACAATTTAAAATGAAAGCTAAAGATAATTTGAAAATGAGGTAATTTGAAAATTTGAAAATGCGACGATTCCTGGTAATTTTCAAATTAACACATTCATCTTTGGAAAACTATCGTAATGAGACAGCATATCGCGCATATTGCACTGGTGGTGGCGGATTATGATGAAGCCATTTCTTTTTATACAGGAAAGCTTGGGTTCGAGCTGGTAG
>DASSFT010000442.1:0-5009 GCA_035694045.1 Chitinophagaceae bacterium | reverse complement strand
ACGATACCACCACCTTTCTGCGCACATTCGTCAATGGTGGCCTGTATAGCTTTAGTGACAACTGTTGAAGTGTCGCTACTGGCATTTACTCTAAAAACTTTTTTACCGGCAGGAAATTGTTTAGCCCCCACTTTCGGTACCCAATCTAATTTGGGAGCCTGGCTGTAGAGGCAAACTGTGGTGAATAGTAAAATTGTAATTATTGTGATTTTTTTCATTTGCCTTTAATGTTGACCAGCGAACGGGACCCTGAACGGAGCGTCGCAACAATCGATCATCTGCGTTAATGTTGTTGGGGTCAAAAATATATTTAATACAAAACTTCAATACTTTCTTTTCAACCATTCTTCCGGCACTGGAATAATACAAATATTCATCGACCGGTTGTCAGCCGACAACATCGCTGATTGTATTTCTATTTTCGTTCCATCCGGGCTCATCGTCGGGTGCGGGTGATCCGCCGCCGTTGTCTTATGACCAGCAGATAATAGGATCATCTCACCTGTATGCCGGTCCATCAGGTAGATATTACGTGCAAAATCATCACCCACGGCCCATTTTCCATCTGCAGAACCATTGACATGCCAGAGACCGCTACCGGTCTTTGTTTGTCCAACGATGATCATTTCCCTGGTGCGAAGATTGACGATGCCCAAACCGGTTGGTTTCTCCCTTGTGCCTGAAGGTCCCCAGGCGGTTTCCTGCCCGGGATTGGCGCCTGCGACCGGTGTTCTCGGTTCAACCTGTTTATTTGTTCCCGGGATTTTCCGGTGGCCCATGATCGCAATAGCAACTTCATCTTTTGAAATGACAGCCTCATGGGTGACCCATTCATAATCGGATTCGGGATATAAAGGCCGTAGGCCTGTTCCGTCAGACATGACCGTCCATGTACGTTGAGGGGATTTGCCCCCGGTCTCCCAGCAAAACACAATTTCACCCGGCATCCAGGGATTGGTCTGAATATGCCCGACCTGGAATGGAATGGAGACCACGTATTTGATCTCACCTGTGATCACGTTCATGGCTGCAATGCCCGAGGGACCTGCGCCCATATTGCGTGGTCCAAATGCTTTTTCAATTTTGGTGTCTGCAGGCAGATGTTTTGCCGCCTCTTCTTTACCAACACGAAAATAGGCCCATTGTTCGTCG
The DNA here is from genome assembly GCA_035694045.1 of Chitinophagaceae bacterium. Taxonomy (GTDB): domain Bacteria; phylum Bacteroidota; class Bacteroidia; order Chitinophagales; family Chitinophagaceae; genus VBAT01. The sequence goes on along the minus strand of DASSFT010000442.1, from coordinate 3,857 downwards.
CCATCGAGAGCCATATCACCACCAGCTCCCAGTTCAGTAGGAGTAGTACCACAAACCCGTTGATAGGCCGAAGCGGGCTTTAATGTGCCCGCCTTGCTATCGGCAAATAATTTTGCCAGATCGACTTCAATTATTTGCATGGGTGAATTGACAAACCTTCTTGTCGTATCAGCGGCTCGCGTGCTATCGCGATTCGGATAACGCATGAAGAACAGCTTCATGGAATGACGGGCAATATTGAGCATGCCGGTATATCCTCCTTCGGAAACCTGGACTATTTCACCGGTCTTTTCATTTACAGCCATGGCCTCATTTCTTACGCGGTTGGAACGAAAGATGATCCATTGACCATCGGCGGTCCATTGGTTATGCGTCTGGTAGATCTTGGAATCCCCGTTTGGAGTGCTTGTTAAAAAGACGAGCTGAGTGCCAGTTACCGGGTCAGTAATTATTTTTTTTTCAGATGGGAAGCGCCGGCCGATTTGTGCATACGTATTATCCTGGACAAGACAAGCGGCGAGCAACAGAGCAATAAACGGGTATTGTTTTAACAGCATAGCAATCCTCGCTCTAAATATATCCCCTAAATATGGGACAGCTATCCTGAAGTATCCTGTAAAAAAGTTTCTCGCAGCGGCGCGACGACGCAAAGATTAACGGTCTGATTTTAGTGGCGTCGTCTCGTGTTTGCGAGATTATTTGATTTCGAAGCTAACCAGTACCCCAAAAATTATTTCATGAGTACATCCAGTTCCTGCTTTGTAATGGTAAGAACAGAACCGTGCTTGATCCCGGAAGGCATTCTAAGTTTATCTGATATGTCTTCCCATTTTACCAGGTCCGAAGAGGTGACGGCGCCGTATTTATGATCGCGGTATTTATCGAAATAAACGATCCATTGATTGTCGATCTTGATCGCCGAGGGTCCTTCCGCCCAATAGTTACCAGTGATCGGCATGGAGGGAAAGCTGAAGCCTTCAGTAAGTTTATCACTGGTAGCGACACGAATGTTCTTTTGCGGCGGGTAACGGGTCTCATCTTTTAAAAACATAATGTAACGCTGACCGTCAGGAACAATGCTGGCATCTATGACATTAAACCCCTGGTTATATAAAAGCTTTGTTTTACTGAATTTCTTAAAATTTTTTGTCGTTGTATAATAGAGACGGTGATTGTAACCTTTTTCCACCGCGGTATCTGATGGATACCGGCCCTCAATCGTCGTAGCCCAGTAGATCATGTACTCTTTCTTTTTTGGATCATAGGTTATTTCCGGGGCCCAGCAATTACGGGCCAGGTCTTCACCGGCCATAACAGGAATATATTGCTGTTCGCTCCAGTGAATAAGATCCGATGACGAGGCATAACCGATGCCTTTATCGTTCCAGCTTACTGTCCAGACCATGTGGAACAGTCCATCGGCACCGCGGATGATGCAGGGATCACGCATCAATTTGTCACTACTTACAGTTGGCGCCAGGAAAGAACTATCATGCTTTAAGGCAGTAAAGCGAAGGCCATCCTTGCTATACGCAAGATGTAATCCGTCCTGGCCATTATCTTTGAAATAACAAAACAGGTAAATGGTTTCGTTTTGCGTCCGGGCAGCGTAGGAGAGCAATAAAAAGAAAAGGACTGCAATTGTTTTTGGCATAGGATTTATTTTTCGTTCGGGAATAGTATCCAGTCATTGTTTTTCTGGTGGGCTTCATTCATCAATTTCTCCATTTCTTTTACTATTTCGGGATAACGAGATGCAAGATTTGTTTTTTCAAATGGGTCTTTTGAAATATCATACAACTCTATCGCTCCTGGATTGCTGCTGCTGACATTTAGTTTTACCGCTTTCCAGTTTTTCCATAAAACAGCCTGCTTGCCACCAGCTTCATGTAATTCCCAGTATAAAAAGTTGTGATCTGGTTGGGGTTGGCTAAGTAAGGCTGGTAAAAGTGAAATGCCATCAATATTCTTCGTCACCGGTATACTGGCCAGTTCTTGAAACGTCGGAAACAGGTCCCAGATTGCCAGAGGCTGGTGATTTTCTGTGCCAGGTTTTATCTGCCCTTTCCAGGAAACGATGAAGGGAACACGGATGCCGCCTTCATACAGGTCCCTTTTTATACCTCGGAAATTTCCGCTGCCGTTGAAGAAATCGGGATCTCCGCCTTTTTCGCGGTGTGGGCCATTGTCGCTGGAGAAAATGATCACGGTATTTTCAGCCATTCCTTTTTCGTTCACCAGGGCCACAATCTCACCGACATATTTATCCAGCCTCGCTACCATGGCAGCGGAGGCAGCATGCGGGTAAAGTTCTACAAAGGTTTTGTTTAGATTTCTTTTATCCGTTTCTTTTAGTGGTTGCTCGTTGAACAGTTTGACATAGTGATAGTAGATGCTATCATGAGGTGGTGTCAGGTCGACATGCGGCAATGTATAGGGCAGGTACAGGAAGAAAGGTTTACCCGTTTCCTGTTCTTTGATAAACGTCATCGCCCGCTGGTGAATGGTATCGGCCGAATAGACTGTGTTATGTTCGGGATTACCCGGAAACTCAACCCGCTTGTCGTTACTCCACAAATGATCAGGATAATAGTTATGAGCTAATGACTGGCAATTGTATCCAAAAAATGTATCAAAGCCTTTCCGGGAAGGGGATCCGCTTGTTGTAATGAATCCGAGAGACCATTTGCCGAAAGCCGCTGTGTGGTAGCCAACCTTCTTCAATTCCATAGCGACGGTGACCGATGAACCAGGAAGCGGCATTTGTCCTTCCGGTTGCAGGGTCTTATTACCCCTGATCGGTGTGTGACCTGTATGCAGGCCAGTCATGAATGAGGCCCTTGAAGGCGCACAAACCGTACTGCCGGAATAGAATTGAGTAAATTTCATTCCATTCCTTGCCAGGTCATCTATGTTTGGTGTTTTTATTTTTTGCTGGCCATAACAACCTATATCGCCATAGCCCAGGTCATCAGCCAGGATGAAAATAATATTGACAGGTCCCGGAATATTTCCCTGTTGAGCCTGGATCATTGCAGCATCCAGGAGAAAAAAGGTGCAAAAAAACAGGATTCGATTCATGACTACTGTTCCCTTACTAAAGTTAGAGCCATTAAGCCAACGATTACGTCGTTAGCGATTGTTTCAACCGTTAAAGATTTTAGCGTTTTAGTTTTATTCAATACTATATCCAATACAGTAGCAGCTCCGCCATCGATGGCCCTATTGGTGAATCCCCTGATCGCTGTGTAAGAAGCAGCTTGCTTACCGAATTTGCCTTCTTTTAAATACAGCCTGTCGGGTATTTCGTATCCTGCCGTAAAAGCAAATCCATCGATGTAATAATCCTGTTCGATCGGCCACCAGTTATCGGGATTTACGAGGTCGAGAGTATCAGCTGCCCCATCGGTATATTTTACAGTAACCCTGCCATTGGCGATCCTGCTTTGCATGGGGTTGGTACTGCCGGCCATTAATAAATATACCTGTGAAGCTTTTCCGGAAAGAGGCACTGTTACAGACCTGGGAAAATTATCCCATTGTGAGGTGAACGTGATATTGTTTAACGTGCCGTCCGAAGGAGTGGCAAAAGAAATGTATTCGGAATACTTGACGGAATTGCCTGGTCCGGCCAGTTTCCTGAGCCCGCTATCATCAATATCAGCTGTCACAAGTGGATAGGCCCAGTTGCCGATGCCCTGCGTCGGCAATTGAAGTGTTGGGCTTGTGGGTCGCGGGGAAAGATATTCATGTTTGAAAATGTTTGTGACCTTATCATTGAAATAAGACGTAAGATCTATTTTTTCAAACCGTGTGGCCCCGGTAATTTCTACTGTCCGAATGGTGCTGTTTGAAGA
>DASSFT010000441.1:0-2886 GCA_035694045.1 Chitinophagaceae bacterium | reverse complement strand
GCACAGGAAGAATAGCACTCTTCTGTTTCCCTTCCGGGTAATGTGAAATGAGTTCGTCGACCTGTTTTAATTTATCGTCTGAAAATTTTATCATGTCGCCAGGTAAAAATTCAAAAGTAAAAATTAAAAAAGACGCTTTTTGACTTTTGAATTTTGCATTTTTAATTTTTATGAGTCCATTTCTCCCGCGATCAGGTTCAAACTACTCATCAGGATGATCGCATCACTCAACATCTGACCCTTTACCATTTCTTCGAATGCCTGGTAGTAAATAAAACAAGGCCTGCGGAAATGTAGACGGTACGGTGCCCTTCCGCCATCACTGATCAGATAAAAACCAAGTTCACCATTTCCACCTTCTACTGAGTGATAAACCTCTCCAGCCGGCATATCAATTTCGCCCATGATGATCTTGAAATGCCAGATGAGTGCTTCCATCTTTGTATATACATCTTCTTTGGGAGGTAAATAGTATTCAGGCACATCCGCGTGATAAACTTCAGCCTCCTCGCCTTTGAATTCCTGAACTTTCTGATAGGCCTGTTCGATAAGACTTAATGATTGCCACATCTCTTCTTCACGGACCAAAAAGCGATCATAGCAATCACCCGTGGTCCCTACCGGAACTCTAAAATCAAAATCTTCGTAGCTGCAATAAGGATTGTGAACACGAATATCAAAGTCAACACCAGCAGCCCGGAGATTCGGACCAGTGAATCCATAATTCAGGGCTCTTTCCGCACTGATCGGTCCTACACCAATTGTCCGATCCATAAAAATGCGATTACGCACAAAAAGGTTTTCAAATTCCTTCAGAACCCGCGGGTATTCTTTCAAAAATTTATCAAGCTTCTGAAAAGCGATATCATTAAAATTTCGCTCGAAGCCACCGATACGTCCAATATTTGTTGTCAACCTCGAACCGCAAACCTCTTCCCATATTTCATAGATTAGTTCCCGGTACTGCATCAGGTACAGGAAACCAGTGTATGCGCCACTGTCCACGCCAACGATAGAGTTGCAAATGAGATGGTCTCCAATCCTTGCAAGCTCCATGATGATGATACGCAAATAATCAACCCGCTTAGGCGTCTTTACTCCCAGTAATTTTTCGCAGGTCGTATGCCAGCCAATATTATTTATGGGTGATGAACAATAGTTAAGACGGTCGGTGAGAGGAGTGATCTGGTAGAGTGGTTTCCGTTCAGCAATTTTTTCAAACGCACGATGTATATAACCGATAGTTTGATCTGCGGACACAATCCTCTCTCCATCCAATTCAACGATATTTTGAAACACACCATGCGTAGCCGGGTGGGTGGGACCGAGGTTTAACGTGGTGGTCGTCTTTTCAATACTTCCTTCAGGTAGTCGAATATGTGGTTCCGCTATTGTTGACATTTTTTTGTAACCAACTTTTGTAATTCTATTAAGCGTTTCTTGCGTCGCTCCCGATAGCTATCGGGATTTGTACGTTCAGTAGTCCTATTGAACCTATTCACTATTATCTTTTATCAACCTATCATCTATCATCTAACTAACTATCATCTACAACACCGGCTTCCCCTCATCATGTTTCTCTTCTTCGGCAATGGTGCCATGAGTTGTTTTCTCGGTTCCATATCCCAATGTGCCACCTCTTCCAAACATTTCGTCGTCTTTGTCAATGCGTGTTGAATCTTCAAGGGGATATTCCTTCCTCATTGGAAAATAGTCCATCTCATCAACGTTCAATATTCTTTTCAGATTTGGATGACCGATAAAGTTCACTCCATAAAAATCATAAGTTTCCCTTTCAAGCCAGTTAGCCGCCGAAAACAAACCGGTAGCGGTATATATATCGGGTTGATTGATATCCGTGAAGATCTTAAATCTCAGCCTCACATTATCCTCAAGGTTATGCAAATGATAAACGACCGCAATTTCTCTGCCTTTTTGCCCGGGATAATGCACGCCGCATAGAGTCGTAAGAAACCTGAATTTTAATTCCGGGTCATCATATAAAAAATTAAGCACCTTGAGATTTAGGTCTTTTGGTGCTTCAAACGTAAGAAGCGAGTAATGCTCTGAAAAATTGCTTACCTGCTCTCCAAATTTTTCAACAAGTTTTTGTTTTATATGTTCGTTAGTCAAGGGCATACCCCAAACCCCTAAAGGGGCTTCAGAAAGCTTAGCAATGCGAAGCTTTGTTTTTATTTTTAGAACTTAGAATATTTATTTACTCCACCACCTAAGTTCCCCCTTTAGGGGGACAGGGGGTTCACTGTATTCCATAACTGTTCAGCAGTCCTTTATACTGCGGACTGTTTCTTCTTCTCAGGCTTTCTTTTCCAACCAGGTCCTGGATCCTGATTATTCCGTCAATAATAGCCTCAGGTCTCGGCGGGCAGCCCGGAACGTAAACATCTACCGGTACCACCTGGTCGATTCCCTGGAGCACGCTGTAGGTATCAAAGATCCCACCGCTACTTGCACACGCGCCTACGGCCATCACCCAACGAGGCTCTGCCATCTGCAGGTAAACTTGTTTTACGACCGGGCCCATTTTTTTTGCGATCGTTCCCATGACCATGAGCAAATCAGTTTGCCGTGGTGAGAAACCAACTCTTTCGCTTCCAAATCTTGCAAGGTCATAATGTGAACCCATGGTCGCCATAAATTCAATACCGCAACAAGAGGTGGCAAATGGTAAAGGCCAGATGGAATTCTTTCTTGCAAGCCCGATCACTTTATCGAAAGAAGTAGCAAAAAAACCCTCGCCCATGGAGCCTTCAGGCATTTCTGCCATGCTGATATCTTTCTCCAGCGCTTTTTCGCGTATGTTATATGATACCGGACGTTCCATAAAATACCTCCATCCCTAAAGGGGAGTTTATAAACACTCTG
>DASSFT010000440.1:0-3709 GCA_035694045.1 Chitinophagaceae bacterium | reverse complement strand
CCAATACTTCAACAACCGGCCTCCCGAATTTGGACTAATTTTACCGCATAAATGACGTTTTTCATCGTTAATAATATGACCTAAATAAGTTCATATGCGATTTATTTTTTGTGTATTGCTGCTTGTCTCGCTTAATAGTTTTGGGCAGTGGAAGAATTTTATCATTAGCGTTAAAGGCGATACGTTGAACAGGGTGGATCTAAAGGGTAAAAAGCAGGGGCCCTGGGTTGTTCACGTGGATGATCTCCGGGGCGAAAGAGGCTACGAGGAAGAAGGTTTTTTCGAAAATGACCTTAAAGAAGGTGTTTGGAAAAGATATTCCCTGCAGGGCATCAAGATCGCGGAAGAACAATATCGCTGGGGTAAGTTGAATGGCAGGTCAAGGTACTTTACCTACAACGGCGGGCTGCTTCGTGAAGAAAGCTGGAGAGCTTTTGATCCAGCCAATGCTTATGACACGGTCGATGTGTATGATGTGAACGATCACACAAAAATTATAAACAGGGTAGTAGTGAAAAACGAGGGAGTTGCTCTCAAACATGGAGAATGGAGCTATTATGATCCTGCAGAAGGAGTAATAATGAAAACGGAAACCTACCAATTAAACAAACTTGTCAACAACCAGGGGGAAGCGGTGGATGATGAATTGAAACCCATCGATGTCCGCACTGGCAGGGCAGCATCTGATACAGCAGGCAAAAAAACTACAAAGCCCCAGGCTGTGCTGGACTACGAAAAAAAGAATTCCGGTAAAAAGAAAGTAAAGACCAGGGAAGGAAAAACCGGCTACTAGTGTTATGTCATTGCATATTTTGTCGCCACGAATTCACGGATAAAAAAAGAAGTCATCCGTAATATTGATTTGCGGTCGGTAGTCGTTCATCCGTTAGCTGTTAATTTGTCAAACCGTTGAAGGGTAAATCTCTTCATTCGTGTATCCGTGGCAATATAAATCGTCGAATCATACTTAACTTAACACGAGAATTTCCCGCTTATTTATTCCTGTCAAAAAAACTCCTGAAAAATAACAGCTGGTATTTTACTGCATTGGCCCAATAGCCCCAGTCGTGTTTTCCCGGGCGTTCGATATAGTCGTGCGGTATTTTCAACCGCAACATTTTTTCGTGCAGGGCGTGATTGATATCGTAAAAAAAATCTTCGGTGCCGCAGTCAACAATAATGGCCACTGAGTCTTTCGGATAGTTTTCGATCACATTTGTGACCGAGTATTTATTCCAGTTATCAGCATACTGAATTGTATCTCCAATCCTTTTTATCACGTCAAAACGGTTGCGTGACGATTTAAGATCGACACCTCCACTCATGCTGCCACAGGCGCCAAAAAGACCAGCATGTCGAAATCCAAGAAATAATCCACCGTGACCACCCATGCTCAAACCCGTGATCGCTCTTCCTTTCCGGTTGGCAATAGTGGGGTAATGGGCATCGATATAAGTGGGTACTTCTTCGCCTATATATGTCTCGTATCGCATTGTAGAGTCAACTGGGCTGTCAAAGTACCAACTGCTGAAATGGCCGTCGGGGCAAACAATGATGATCTTGAACTCGTCGGCATAAGATTTCAACTCAGGCACCATTATGATCCAGTTGCTGAAATTGCCACTATAACCGTGTAGCAGGTAAACGACCGGAAAAGGGATGCCTTTTGTTTGCATTAGGATGGCTGGTTTGATCACTACGCACTTGAAGCTCTTATGCATGGCATTGCTGTAGATACTCACGGTATCAACGCTTGCCGCTTTAATAGTTGAAATACAGGTTAAGGTAAAAGCAAGAAAGCCCAGGCGAAGACGCATGAAATTTTTTTTTGGAATTTCAAGATACTAATATAATTTTGATATCAAATTGATATCATCAAATTAAACGTATATGGAAAAAATCACCAAACCAGTTTCAGGCTTCCTGGCTCTCCTGCTTGCACTGGTCTTCTTAGCTACGGGAATTTATCTTTTTACCACCATCGCCGAAAAAGAAACTCCCAACCCGTGGGTTATAGTTGGCGGCATATTACTGGTAGTAGCGGCGATATTTATAATGAAAGGCTTAATGATCATTCAGCCCAATCACTCGAGGGTACTGGTTTTCTTTGGCAGGTATTCGGGGACTGTAAAGGATAACGGTTTGTTTTTTGTCAATCCATTTTACAGTACCAGGAAGCTTTCACTGCGTGCGCATAACCTCCAGGGACAAACTTTGAAAGTAAATGATAAAATGGGTAACCCGATCGAGATCGGGGCAGTAATCGTGTGGCAGATTGGTGATGCGTACAAGGCTGCATTTGAAGTTGACGATTATGAAGAATATGTAAAGGTGCAAAGCGAGGCTGCGGTTCGTCACCTGGCCAACAGTTTTCCCTACGACAATTTAGAAGATCAGCATGCCGCCATTACGCTGAGGGATGGCGCAGAGAAAGTAAACGAGATACTGGAGAAAGAGCTTAATGAACGTCTCGCACCAGCGGGTATCGTCATTCGTGAAGCCAGGATCAGCCATCTTGCTTATGCGCAGGAGATAGCCGGCGCTATGTTGCAACGCCAGCAGGCAACCGCGATCGTTGCTGCAAGATTCAAAATTGTTGAAGGTGCTGTAGGTATGGTTGAACAGGCACTCGAAATGTTATCCAAAAAAGGTATCGTGACATTGGATGAGGACAAAAAAGCAGCAATGGTCAGCAACCTGATGGTCGTGCTTTGCGGGGAACGGGGAGCGACACCTGTGTTGAATACCGGAACGCTTTACCAGGGATAGTATGAAAATAAAAGGCAACATATTGTTTAAAGAAGAGCAGCAATTCAGGGTTATGTGGCTGTGGGGATTGATTATTACCTGCATGTTGGGCGCCACAGGTGTAATAATTGCGGCTGCTCTGTCGGACAAGACCCAGGTGAATAAAGCATGGCTGGCGTTGGTCATCATGGTCCCGTTAGAAGTCCTGGTCGCTTACGGCATGTATATAACCAAACTGCAAACAGTGATCACTACCGAAGGGATTTTCTATAAATGGTGGCCTTTTCAACGATCGTATCGTTTCATTGCGGCAGCGAAAATAGAAAAAGCCGAAATGCGCAAAAGCCCGGCAATGAGCTATGGATGTAATTGGGTACCGGGCTATGGATGGGCACATACGACAGGGCCAGGTAAAGGATTGCAGTTTTTTTTGCGAAATGGTAAAAAGGTATTTGTTGGTTCCGATAAGCAAACCGCTTTTCAACAGGCGATCGACAAAATTGTAAACGTTCCAAAAGGAATGTAAAAACTATATCCTGTGAGCGAAAAGAAATCATTTGTTATACGGATTGATAATGAAACCTACAAGGCCCTGGAAAAATGGGCTGCGGATGAATTTCGCAGTGTCAACGGGCAGATTGAATATATCCTCTCGCAAAAATTAAAAGAAGTGGGCAGGATAAAAGATGGAAAGACAAATAAATCAGGGGAGAAGAACAGCTAAGATCTTTCATTCGGCTGGTTTGTGCGAACAGACAAAGAGGGTAACATGATTTTTCCTTTCAACATTAAACAAAAAGCCGTCCCGCCCATGTTGATCGGGCGGGACGGTTTTTATATTGGCTTCAACGAAACCCTTAGAAACCTTTTTTCTCTTTAGCTTTCTGCATCGGGTTAGGTCCTACTTGCGGCCGGGCCCGTGGTGCGCCTGCACGTTGCTTGAATATGGTAAACTTGGAAG